>JAYVKG010000027.1:0-4545 GCA_043768625.1 Betaproteobacteria bacterium | reverse complement strand
ATTCGGCATTGGTCGAGTCGATGGTGACGAGTACCTCGACATCCACGCGCTTGGCGGTTGCGCCGAGTGCTGCGCGGATCAGATCGACATCGAGCAGCTCGAGCGGCGCGGCGAGACGATAGCCTTTGCGCGTGAGACTAAAGATGCCGATGCCCGCTTCACTCGCGTCGCGCAATGCATCCGAGACGGCGCTGCGCGAAACGCCATATTTTTCGGCGAGCCTGGCGCCCGAAATAAAGTGTTCGTGCGACAAGTCGTTGAGCAAGGAGAAGGCGAGTGGTCGCATCACTTATTATTTCCCCCCTTTGGAAAAGGGGGAAGATTGACTATTCGTGAGCTCATCAGTGTATTGTTACCGCGCACGATATTTTCAACATAAAGCTCAAGAGTTCTCGGCTTTGCACGCAGCCACTTCGGCCTGATAAGCAATGCCCGCGATGACGGAATCAAGCAGCAAATGCACCCGCCTGGTGAGTTTGCTGCTCGCGCGATAATCGGCTGGCGCAATAAAATCCACACGTCCTGCATCGAGCAGACGCACGCACGTGGTCTTGCTTTTGACGAGCTTCGGATTAAACACCGCCAGCGAATGACCGCCGCTTTTGGTCGTCAGCGCCATCGACGGCACGTCGGTCATGCCGTCGCCGATATAGATGATGTTGGAAAATGGAATCGGCCGTTCGCTCTCGGGCATGTGCTCGTTGATCGACTCCGACATCGCTTCCTTGCCTTTGTTGATGCGAAACAGGAATTGCGTTTTTGACGTATCGGTAATGAGCAGCTTGGGAAACGTGGCGATGCCGTATTGGTTGAAATGATATTCGGAAGCGTAAATTTGCTTGAAATATTTGCGGATCGATACGCCTTCAAGGATTTCCTTTTGGCCCGCCGAGATGATGTAGTGATGCACGTTCACCGCAGCGCCGCCGCGTTTTTTTACGTAGGCGTTGATGTTCGGAAACCATTCCTCGACGCCCGGAAAATATTGAATACCCACTGCCATCGCCGAAAAATCACCGCGCGTAATGCGCACATCGTCGTTCTTGTACAGCATCTCCATCATGAGACGCATGTATACAAGCATCGGATCAGAATCGGTCGCAATCGCTTCCTTGTGTACCCGCGCCCAGAATGCCTCCGGCTCAATGCCAAATTTAGGCAATACGGTGTACTCCTGCATCGGCTGCGGCGAAAGCGTGCCGTCAAAGTCGTAGACCATGGCGATGGTGTTTTGGGTGAAGTGTTTTTTGATCATGCCGACCTGCTTACCTCAAGTGACGAATCCGCACTGTTAATTTGCGGCGGTGACAGACATTGCCAATCAGCCAATGACAAGCCATTTTGAATCCGGAGCCAGGCACGCGGGAATGGCTGCGCGACTAATTTCCGTACACGCCAGCCTAATCGGAACGCTGTTGGCGTCATGGACAAAAATTATCCCTTATGTCCGGCGGTCCTTGAGCACCTCACCACCAACCAGCCAAGTGAGAAGTTTATCCGCAAATGAAAACGCCCGGAGAACCGGGCGTTTTGACACGCGAAGCGGGCATCGGCTCAATCGGCGTAAACGCCTGCCTTCTTGATGATCGGGCCCCACTTGGCAATTTCAGCCGGCAGGAATGCGCGCAGCACGTCGGGCTTACGGCGCTCGACCGGTTCAGGCGCGGTTCCCAGATCTGCAAATTTCTTCTTCAGATCCTCGTCATTGAGTGCGTCATTCAAGGCCGCATTGAGCTTATTGATGATGGGCTTGGGTGTACCCTTTGGTGCCCACATGCCGTGCCAGATACCCACTTCAAAGCCTTTAAAGCCGGCTTCGCTCATGGTCGGCACATCCGGTAGCGAAGCGACGCGAGTTTTGCTGGTCACGCCATAAACCTTGACCTTGCCGGCCTTGATCTGCGAAGTGGTGTTGGTGGTTTGATCACACATGAAATTCACCTGCCCACCCAACAAATCGGTCATGGCCGGTGCGGTGCCTTTGTAGGGAACCGTAAGTACATCGGTTTCAATGGCGCTCATGAACAGCATCCCGCACAAATGTGACGCAGCACCCACACCCGCGTTGGCGTACGACACCTTGTTCTTGTTGGCCTTTACGTAAAGGATCAATTCCTTGATATTGTTGGGCGGAAAATCCTTATTGCCTATCATCGTCATTGGCACCGTGGTGACCAAGCCGATCGGTTCAAGATCGTTGACGGCGCTGTAGCGCAAATTGCGATAAAGGCTTGCGCTGGTCGAAATACCAATATGCATCAGCAATAAGGTGTAACCGTCGGGCGCGGATTTGGCAACTTTCTCGTTACCTATATTGCCGCCGGCGCCACCCGCATTTTCGACGACAACGGTCTGGCCGAGCGATTTGGACATGATCGCCGCCACTGTGCGCGCAACCGTGTCAGTCGGCCCTCCCGCAGCAAACGGTACGATCAGCGTAACAGGTTTGGTCGGATAGGCCTGTGCACTAGCGCCGCTACTGAACCCGAACACCGCTACTGCCAGAACCACTGCGTTGATTTTCATACGACCTTCGGAAAAAGTATGGGCGTATTCCGCCGCATTTGACATTTGCCCCATTCTAGCCGATTCCTTCCTGCCGCCAGTTCGCCGCTGGATGCTGCGCGGTTTGCGGGGCTTGCCATTATCGCGGGTTGTTTCCGCTACAATCCGGCCAGTCACAGAAACGTCATAAAACAGTCAACACTTGCTGGAGGTGCGTTATGTTCGGACGACTGATGCCCAAAGAGGGTCGCTTTTTTGATTTATTCAACGATCACGCAGCACTGGTCGTCGACGGCGCGCACGAATTAAACCTGTTTATGAATGACATGGGCAGCCGCGAAGCACATGCGCGAAACGTGAGCTCGATTGAGAAAAAAGCCGACAAGATCACGCACGAAACAATCCTGCTCCTGCACCAGACATTTGTCACGCCGCTCGATCGCGAAGATATCCACAAGCTCATCAGCAATATGGACGACATCCTCGATTTGATGGAAGACGTGGCCGAATGCGCGGTGCTTTATGATGTACGCGAAGTGACCGATGCGGCACGCAAACTCGCTGAAATTTGTGTCACCTGTGCGGAAAAAGTCAAGCAGGCGGTCGGCATGCTGTCCAACCTGGACAATTCTCAGGCGATTCTGAAAATTTGCAACGAGATCGATCAACTCGAATCCGAAGCCGACCGCGTCATGCGCTCTGCAATGTCAAAATTATTTCGCGACGAGCCGGATACGCGGCATTTGATCAAGCTGAAAGCCATCTACGAATTGCTCGAAGGAGTGACCGACCGCTGTGAAGATACTGCGAACGTGATCGAAGGCATCGTCCTGGAAAACGCCTGACCGGTTTTAATTTCGACTCTCGCTTGAGGAAAAATTTTGGCTGTAGTTCCAATCAGTTTTGAGATGATCGTGTTTCTGGTTGCGGTCGCGCTGGTATTTGACTTCATGAACGGCTTTCATGATGCCGCAAACTCCATTGCCACGATCGTTTCCACCGGTGTATTGAAACCGCAGTATGCCGTCATCTGGGCGGCATTCTTTAATGTGGTGGCGATCTTCATCTTTCAACTCACCGTTGCAGCCACCGTCGGCAAAGGCACGATTGACCCCACCATTGTCGACCACTTCGTTGTGCTGGGCGCTCTTATCGGTGCCATCTGCTGGAACGTGCTCACCTGGTACTACGGCATTCCCTCTTCAAGCTCGCACGCCCTGATCGGCGGCCTCATTGGCGCGGCGGTGGCAAAGGCTGGCACCGGCGCCCTGATTGCCAGCGGCGTAACGAAAGTGGTGCTGTTCATTTTGGTGTCACCGCTACTGGGCTTTTTGCTCGGCTCGATGATGATGGTGCTGGTGTCATGGATCCTGCGCCGCACATCGCCGCGCAAGGTGGATAGGTGGTTTCGCCGTTTACAATTGCTGTCTGCATCGTTTTACAGCTTGGGCCACGGCGGCAATGACGCGCAAAAAACCATCGGTATCATCTGGATGTTGCTGATCTCTGCCGGCACCATTGGCGCGAAAGACCCGGTTCCGGTCTGGGTGATTGTGGTCTGCTACGTGGCGATTGGCTTAGGCACCATGTTTGGCGGATGGCGTATCGTCAAAACCATGGGGCAAAAAATTACCAAGCTAAAGCCGGTCGGTGGCTTCTGCGCGGAAACCGGTGGCGCGGTGACGCTGTTCGCCGCCACAGCTATGGGTATACCGGTATCAACGACGCACACCATTACCGGTGCCATCATCGGCGTCGGCGCAGCCAGAAAATTTTCCGCGGTCCGCTGGGGTGTTGCCGGTGGAATTGTCTGGGCCTGGATACTCACGATCCCCTGCTCGGCCTTCATGGCGGCGGTGGCGTGGTGGCTGGCCCAGCAATATCTGTAGCGGTTTGAATCGATGCTGTTGCCGGCGCGGTTAAGCTAACCTGCGCTTTCATTCAACCACTCGCCACCATGTTACGAATCACCGAATTGCGCTTGCCGCTGGATCATCCGAAAGAAGCGCTGCGCGTCGCAATCCTCAATCGCCTCGACAT
>JAYVKG010000026.1:0-4528 GCA_043768625.1 Betaproteobacteria bacterium | reverse complement strand
CACCGTTATAAACCGGCGTGCGACACAAGACGCGCGAATTTATTCGTCTCTTAACATCGCATTGGCGCGACTAAGTACCTCGGCGCTGACCGGCGCCCTCGGCTGGCGGTTCGACATGCGGCGCAGATTCATGATCCATAGCAGGATCCCGCCGCCGAGCAGCAGCGCGAACGGACCAAACCAGAGCAGATAAGTTTTACCGTCGACCGGCGGCGAATAAAGTACGAAGTCGCCGTAACGCGCGCGCAGGTGTTCCTTGATTTCCTGATTCGATTTTTGTTGATCCGCAAGCATGCGGATTTCTCGCCGCAGGTCGCCCGCCAATCCCGCCGGCGACTCGGCCAGTGTCTGATTCTGGCAAACCAGACAACGCAATTCCGTTTCGAGTTTCTTTAGTCGTATTTCCATTTCCGGCGACATCGGCGGCTCGGGAGGCGTCGGCGTTTGCGCGTAAGCCGGCAGGGCGAAACTGCAGCATAAAAAGATGGAACGCAATAGCTGGCGGGCATCACAGAGCACAAATTGGCCAAAAGCCGCGCCGGTGCTAGCCTTTGCTATATTGGAAACGCTAAAATTCATCTTGTCTCCGCGCAGGCGCGAAGCCCGCGGCGCTGGCAGGGGAGTCTTTGAATCGCTGCCTGCGCAGGGCGCACGGTGGATAGATTTTTTTTGAAGCACACAGCCTCCGATACCAGGTTCACAGCAGCCATCATGATTTTTTCAAATCACGAATCACCGGCAATAATTTATCGCGCAGCACCTCGGCGTCAATCGGCCCGGTGTGTTTGAAGCGGACCATGCCGGTCGCGTCGATGACAAATGTTTCCGGCGCGCCGTAAACGCCAAAGTCAATGGCGGTACGTCCATCGAGATCGCTCACCGAAATTTCGTAGGGATTGCCAAATTTGTTTAGCCACGCCTTGGCATCCTCGGGCTTGTCTTTCCAGTTGAGGCCGATTATCGGCACCAGTTGCTGTTTTGCCAGTTCATTGAGGAACGGGTGTTCATAGCGGCATGAGACGCACCAGGATCCCCACACGTTGAGCAACCACACCTTACCCTTCATGTCTGCCAGCCCAAGCTTCTTGTCAGGCGCCTGCAGCTGGGCTAATTCAAATCCCGGGGCCGGTTTATTGATCAGCGCCGACGGAATCTCGCGTGGATTGAGCGACAGGCCCGTCCATAAAAACCACAGCAGGCCAAAAAAAATGGCCAGTGGGAGAAAGTAGCGCCAGGTGCGCAGCATGGTGGTTTTATCCTTTCTGTTTATTGGGCTGCTTGCGGGCGCGCTTTTGGCCGCGCCGACTTCGGCTGTTTGGCGGTGGCCGATGCCGCGGGCATTGGCGGCATTACTTCCGGCTGGCGCACCTTTATCTTCAGGCGATAGCGGCGATCGAACAGCGCCAGCATGCCGCCCAGCGCCATCAATATCGCGCCGCCCCAGATCCAGTCGACGAATGGTTTCACGTAAATGCGCACGCCCCATGCGCCGTCGGTTGCGCCTTCCACCGGCTCGCCCAGCGCCACATAAATATCGCGAACCAAGCCGGTGTCGATGGAAGCCTCGGTCATGGTCTGGCCGGAAGCAAAATAGGTGCGCTTTGCCGGCGACAGCACGGCCACATTGTTGCCGTTTTTACTTACTTCAAAACGACCTTCCACCGCCGAATAGTTGGGGCCGGTGGCGTCACCTACCCGCACAAACTTGAATTGGTAGCCGCCTTCGGTTACCGTCTGGCCCGGTGTCATGCGCACATCGCGCTCCGTCTCGAAACCTTTTACCAGGGTCACGCCGATCACGAACACGGCGATACCGACATGCGCCAGATGCATGCCGTAGTAGCTGCTGCGGTTTGCTGCGATCTTGGCGAAGAAATTTTTGCCTGGTGTGGCCTGAAATCTAGCCGCAAGCGCGGTCACGCAAGCGGCAATAATCCACGTTGCCAGCAACAAGCCCAACGCGATCATCGGTGTCCATTTGCCCATCAGCAGCGGAATGACGATCCCCGACGCAACCGCAATGCCGAATGCCCATTTCAGGCGCGACACCAGATCCGGCAGGGTAGAGTTACGCCAGCGCGAGATAGGCCCGACCGCCATCAAGAATAATGCCGGTGCCATGAGCGGATAAAACACCGCATCGAAATACGGCGGGCCGACTGAAATTTTGCCGAGCTTCAGCGCGTCGAGGAACAGTGGATACAAGGTGCCGAGCACCACCGCCAGCATCGCCACCACCAGCAGCACATTATTGGCCAGCAACAGCGACTCGCGCGAGGTCGGCGAAAAATCGCGCGGTGCTTTGCCCAAGCCCAATTGTGGCGCGCGCCAGGCGTAGAGCGTCAGTGAGCCGCCGATGACGATGGCGAGAAAAACGAGAATAAAAACGCCGCGCCGGGGATCAGTGGCGAACGCGTGCACCGACGTCAGCACGCCTGAGCGCACCAGGAAAGTGCCGAGCAAGGATAGCGAGAACGCGATGATGGCGAGCAACACCGTCCAGCTCTTGAACACACCGCGCTTTTCCGTAACCGCCAGCGAGTGAATCAGCGCGGTGCCGACCAGCCATGGCATGAACGAGGCATTTTCCACCGGGTCCCAAAACCACCAGCCGCCCCAGCCCAGTTCGTAATAAGCCCAGGCCGAGCCGAGTGCAATTCCGACCGTCAAAAAACACCATGCGGCTGTGGTCCATGGCCGCGACCAGCGTGCCCACGTCGCATCAAGTTTGCCGCCGATCAAAGCGGCGACCGCAAACGCAAACGCCACCGAAAAGCCGACGTAGCCCATGTAGAGCATCGGCGGGTGATAGATCATGCCGGGATCCTGCAGCAACGGATTCAGATCGCGGCCTTCAACGGCAGCCGGCAGCAGGCGATCAAAAGGATTCGAGGTCAGCAGCATGAACAGCAAGAAGCCGATCATGATGAGCCCCATCACCGCCAGTACGCGGGCAATCACTTCCTGGGGCAGATTGCGACTGAAAATGGATACCACAAACGTCCAGCCCGCCAGCATCAGCACCCACAGCAGCAACGAGCCTTCGTGCGATCCCCACGACGCGGTGATGCGGTAATACACCGGCAATTGGGTGTTGGAATTAGCCGCGACGTTCTGCACCGAAAAATCACTGCTGATAAACGAATAGATGAGACAGGCGAAGGCAAAGACAATAAACACAAACTGCCCGTGCGCCAGCGGCCGCGCCAATGCGGTCAGGCGCGCATTGCCCTGATAAGCGCCAATCATCGGCAGCGTGCCAAGCGCAATCGCCAGGCACAGTGACAGGATGAGCGAGAAATGGCCTAGTTCTGGAACCATGGTGAATGCCTCTGTATTTTCAATTTTTCAACATCAATTGGTTTTTGCCGGTTGCGTGGTGACCGATTTCTGCCCCGCAAAAAGTTTGCCATCGATTGGCTGACCGGCGTTTTTCAGCGCTTCCGCCGCCTCCGGTGGCATGTAATTCTCATCGTGTTTGGCCAGTACTTCCGCCGCCCGGAACACGCCATCCGAGCCGATTTTGCCCTGCGCAATCACGCCTTTACCTTCCTTGAACATGTCCGGAAGAATACCGGTGTAGCTGACCGGTATGGTCTTGGCGGTATCGGTGACGTCGAAGGTTACGGTCAGTCCGTCGGCCTGACGCTTTAGGCTGCCGGCAGTCACCAGCCCGCCGATGCGGAAGGTGCGGCCCATTGGCGCTTTGTTGTCGACCACTTGGGTCGGCGTGAAAAAAAACACCATGTTTGAATTAAAGGCCTGCAGCACCAGTGTCACCGCGACGCCGATGACGGTTAGTCCAAGCGCGATCCAAATGAATCGTTTATGACGCGGTTTCATCGGCTGCCACCTTTTGCTTTGCTTGCCATCAGTTCTTTCTCGACCAGACTGTTGATCCGTTCCCCGCGCATCCGCACCAGTATAATTTCAGCGAGGATCGCAATCGCGAAGGCACCAAACGATCCCCAGAGATAGAACGCACGGCTATCCAGGGAAAAAACCTCCGCCCAATTCAAGATCCAGCCCCGCTTTTAATGGCCGGCAATTCGCCGCCAACCCAGAATACACCGCGCTCACGTTCGCGTTCACGGATGATGGCACGAACCCGAGTAAGCGACATTGCAATGGCGTACATCCAGCAGGCAATCGCCATTGCCAGCATCGCCCACAACATGACGGCGGCCATTGTTGGCGACGCCGTCACCGATACCGAAGAGCCTTGATGCAAGGTATTCCACCACTTCACAGAAAAATAAATGATCGGCACGTTGACTGAGCCGACGATCACCAGCAATGCGCCGGCTTTGTCGGCACGTTTTTTGTCCTCGATCGCGCTGATGAGCGCGAGGTAGCCGACGTACAGAAACAACAGGATCAATGTCGAGGTCATGCGCGCGTCCCACGCCCAATAGGTGCCCCAGGTCGGCCTGCCCCACAGTGCACCGGTCCATAGCGCCAGCGCGGTAAACATCGCGCCGGTCGGCGCCAGTGCTTCCATCATCATCGCCGACAGCCGCGTGTTGAA
>JAYVKG010000025.1:0-10193 GCA_043768625.1 Betaproteobacteria bacterium | reverse complement strand
GCAGGAGGAGTACCCTACAAGTAACGCAATACTTGCGTGGCTAAACCGTGCTGCCAATCCGCGACTGATCTCTTCGCGCACCGCCAGCGTCATCTGTGTGTAACTTCGACTCTCGCTTCCCATCTCAACACCCCTTTGTTAGATTCACAATATGGTGTTGCACCTTAAATTTGAAACCGCCCTTGATGAGGGGAAAACTTTTTTAACAGTACTGCCAACTTTATAATCCCGGAGAGCGTACGCGGGAAGAGCGATGTTTGACTGCCAACTCGTCAAGCTGCACGCGGCACTTCTACTTGCGACGCCATTCAGTCAAGCCACCCGGTTTGTCTTCAAGCAAGATACCAGTTTCGTCCAACCGCTTCCTGATGGCGTCGGCTCGCGCAAAGTCTCCGGATTTCTTTGCGGCATTGCGTTCAGCAACCTGTGTCTCGACATCTATCTGCGCGCTATCCGTATTCGCGGCACCCTGCACGAACGCTGCCGGCACATCCTGGAAGAACCCCAGCGTCGCGCCCAATGCCTTCAACAGGCCCGCAATTTCTGTAGATTTGCTGCGATTGAGTTCGCGCCGCAATTCATGAAGTACCGCGAAGGCGGCCGGTGTGTCGAAATCATCTTCCATCGCGGCGCGGAATTTCTGCGCGGCTTCACTGGACCAGTCCAGTTTTGTAGCCGCACATGGTGTTTCCTTCAGCGCGATGTAAAAACCGAGCAACGTCTGACGCGCATCTTCCAGCATTTCCCACGAATAATTTATCTCGCTGCGATAGTGGCCACGCAACAAAAAATAACGCACCGTCTCGCCGCCCTGAACAGCGTCGAGCTTGTTCAGAACTTGCCGTAGCGTGGAAAAATTACCCTGCGATTTCGACATTTTTTCATGATCAATATTCAGAAACGCCGCGTGCATCCAGTATCTGGCAAATACTTTTCCCGAATTTTCGTCGAACGCACCTTCGGTTTGTGCAATCTCATTCTCGTGATGCGGAAACTGTAAATCGAAGCCGCCCCCATGAATATCAATCTGCTCACCGAGCAGCGCCGCGCACATCGCCGAGCATTCAATGTGCCAACCGGGGCGGCCGCTGCCGAACTGCGACGGCCACTGAGGCTCATTTGGTTTTGCTGCTTTCCACAACACAAAATCGAGCGGATCACGCTTGGCAGAATCAATCGCTACCCGTTCTCCCGCTCGCAAATCATCTAGGTTTTTGCCAGATAATTTGCCGTAGCCTTTGAACGCCCGGACCGCGTAGTACACATCGCCGTTACCGGCCCGATATGCCTTGCCGTTGCTTTCGAGACGTTGAATGAACTCCAGCATATGATTGATGTGGTGCGTCGCACGCGGACTATGCGTAGGATGCTGCAATTTGAGACGTGCGGAATCTTCAAAATACGCTACCGTCATACGAGTGGTTAATGCCTCAAGCGTTTCCTGGTTGGCGCGTGCCCTGTCAATGATCTTGTCATCAATATCAGTAATGTTGCGAACGAAATTTACCTCATAACCGGTGGTGGTCAGCCAACGATAAACCATGTCAAACGCGGTAAAGGTGCGTGCGTTTCCTATATGGAAGAAATCGTACACAGTGGGGCCACATACATACATCCGCACTTTGCCAGGCTCGATCGTTTCGAGTGGTTGTTTTTGTCTGCCAAGAGAGTTAAAAATGTGTTGCATATTCATCTTTTTCAGTACGGGCCGGACATAAAAGCGATCCAGCGCCGGGAAACTTGACTTTGAGTACGCGGTCGCATGGCGTGAAGCGCCCGAAATAAATGGGCCTGCGTAAATAGCAGGCCAGCAGCGATAAAGCTAATTGGTATAAATTCAGCAATGTCACTCTGAATGGGTGCCGAACCGCGTACCAAATCCCGCAACAGTCCTCACCAGTGCCGCCTGCCAACGCGGCACCAGAAGCCCGCTTTAGCCCAGCGAATGTGTGTAGTGCAGATGCATTGTTGGTAGAATAGGGACCTTCTGCGGAACACTGATTTTCATTAAATTCAATGAATTATAGCAAAATGCTCAATCCCGATTTAAGCCGCAATCTTAGGCATGCCGTGGCCGTCAGCCTATTCTGCTTTTCCGGTATTAGTTATGCCGGGCCCGCAGAAGATACCAAGGACGCGACCAAACTATACCAACAAGGCAAACTTGATCAGGCACTTTCAAAAGTAAATGTTGCCCTCACCCAGCAGCCCAAAGATGCGCAGGGCCGTTTTTTGAAAGGCCTGATATTGACCGAGCAGAAAAAAAATGCCGACGCGATTCAGGTATTCACCGGCCTGACCGAAGATTATCCTGAGCTGCCAGAACCGTACAATAACCTCGCCGTTCTATACGCGAACCAGGGAAATTACGACAAGGCCAAGGCCGCACTTGAACTTGCGATCCATACCCACCCCAGCTATGCGACCGCGTATGAGAACCTTGGCGACATTTACGCGCAGTTGGCGCGGCGTTCGTACGACAAAGCGTTGCAGCTCGATAAGAGCAATGTCACTGCGCAGGGAAAACTGTCCATGGTGAAGGATATATTTAATCTGCCCAGAATCGCCTCGGCCGAAACCGCAAAGTCGGTACCCGTGCAAGTTGCACAGGCACCCAAGGCCGAGCCTAAATCGGAGGCCAAAACCGAACTCAGAACCGAACCCACCACTACGGCGCCTCCCGTTGCGGCGAAGCCCCTGAGTGTGCCTGTAACCGGTAATGCAAGTGCCGACGCAAAGGCGACAGTCGCAGCTTGGGCGAGGGCGTGGTCAGCCAAAGACGCAGCCGGTTACCTTGGTTTTTATGCGCCCGATTTTGTGACGCCGAATGGCATGTCAAGGGCTGCCTGGGAAACACAAAGGAGAGAACGCATTGAGCCAAAAAAACTCATTAAAGTTGACGTGAAAATTATCAAGACATCCGTTCAGGGGAATGTTGCCACGGTAGTGTTCAGGCAGGTATACCGCGCTGACGCGGTCAAGAGCGATAACACCAAGATGCTGAAGTTGGTCAAAACCGGCGACCGGTGGTTAATCAGCGCCGAACGTTCCGGGGGCTGAATCGGTTGCGCCTCTCTGGAACGATGTATTTGACCTCGCACGTTGCGTTCATGCTGCGTAGCGCCGTCATTTATGCAGGCATTGTTATCGGCGCTTTCGGCATCACAGTCGCTGTGGCCCAGCCCGCGCCTCTGGCCTCAATTGCGTTTAGCAATGAGGTTGAAGCTTCACTGGTGCGTGCGCTTGAGTCACTGAAGACCGACGGCATCAAACCGGCACTGCGCGAGCTAGATAGAACATTGGCAAAGAATCCGAATTTCCTGTTGGGCCATCTCATCAAAGGAGACCTGTTGATGGCCAAAGCGGGTACCCCTACCGCATTTACCGGGGTCAAATCGCAGCCAGAATTGGTGGCCAACCTCAAGCAAGAGGCGAAAGCTCGATTTTCACGCTATTTTGACGGCCCTCCCAGCGACAGCCTGCCAGCCGCTCTTCTGCAGCTCGCGCCTGACCAACAGCACGTTCTGCTGGTCGATAGCGAAAACTCGCGCATTTATGTTTACAAAAACGTCGACGGTGCTCCCCAGCATGTGGCCGATTTTTACGTCTCCGTCGGAAAAAATGGCCTGTTAAAGGAACGCGAGGGGGATCAACGCACGCCGCTGGGCGTTTATCAGGTTACGTCAAGCGTTGCCCGCGAAAAACTGATCGACTTTTACGGGCCAGGTGCCTTCCCGATCAACTACCCCAACGAATGGGACAAGCGCCACGCCAAAACCGGTTCGGGCATCTGGATCCACGGTACGCCCTCGAGCACTTATAGCCGCCCTCCCCGCGCCAGCGACGGCTGCATGGTCCTCACCAACGACGACTTCTCGCAAATCGCGCAATTTGTTATCCCAGGCCTCACTCCCATCGTGATTGCATCCAGTGTGAAATGGCAATCGCCGGAATTATGGAGGGCAACGCGCGCAACACTGGCGAATTCGTTGGCCGACTGGAAGCGCGACTGGGAGAGTCTGGACATGGACAAATATCTCGCACACTACTCGCAAAAATTCGACGCTGATGGCAAAGATATAACGAATTGGGCAGAGAGCAAACGCCGCATCAACGCAAGCAAAAAATTTGTCGGTGTCGAAATCAGCAATCTCTCGGTATTTGAGTATCCACTCGCGCCGGAAGCGCAACCGATGGTGATGGTTACTTTCGATCAGGATTACAAAAGTAGCAATAACAGTAGCAAGATGAAAAAGCGCCAGTATTGGCAGCGAGATGGCTCACAATGGAAAATCATTTATGAAGGTGTCATGTCGTAGCTCGCGCGTATGCATCACAAATAGTTTCCCTTTTTTCAGGAGTAATCATGTTTAGACATTCATATTTGTCCAGGTCTGGTGCCTTGTGTGCATCGTTGTTCGTATCGCTCGCATTCGCACAAAAACCGGCGGAACCCGTCAAAGCAAAGGCCGCTCTCCAGGCAGCTGAAGCAAAATCTTCGTCTTGCAAACCCGATAGCAAAGGAACCCCCGTGAAAGTAAAACTCACCACTTCAATGGGCGCAATTACGCTCGAACTCAACAGCGAGAAAGCGCCAATTTCTACCGAGAATTTTGTTAAATATGTCGAAAGCGGACATTACAACGGCACCATTTTCCATCGCGTGATCGGCACGTTCATGATCCAAGGCGGCGGATTCACCAAAGATTTAGTGCAGAAGCCAACCAGTGCGGCGATCAAAAACGAAGCTGCGAATGGTCTCAAAAACGATAACTACACTGTTGCCATGGCGCGCACCGGGGTAGTGGATTCCGCAACCACGCAGTTTTTTATTAATGTCGGCAACAACGATTTCCTGAATCATCAGGGTCCGGCCAATTTCGGCTATGCCGTATTTGGCAAAGTCATCGAGGGCAAAGACATCGTCGACAAGATCAAGTCAGTTAAAACCGGCGGCAAGGGCATGTTTCCGACTGATGTGCCACAGGAAACCATCACCATTGAAAAGGCCGAATGTATCTAGCATTGCATAAGATCGCGGCGAGGTTGCGTAGCGCGGCGTCACTGTTACGGGCGCATTGAGTCAACCAATGCGCCCTGTTTTTTTTATCGCCGACCTTCATATCTGTGCAGAACGGCCCCAAATATCGCTGCTCTTTGAACGATTCCTTACTGATACTGCGCCCGCCGCCCAATCACTCTATATTCTTGGCGATTTGTTCGAATATTGGATAGGTGACGACCAGTTGGATGTCGATCCGCTGGCAAGAAATATAGCGCAACGGCTCAAGGCCCTTGCGGCGACCGGCACCAAGATATATTTCATGCACGGCAATCGCGATTTCCTGGTCGGCGAACGTTTCGCGCGTGAAACCAACCTCACCATCCTCGTCGACCCTACCTTGATTAACATCGACGGCACGCCGGTCCTATTGATGCACGGCGACACGCTGTGTACGGACGACATCGCTTACCAGAAATTTCGGCAGCAAGTTCGCAGCGCCGCCTGGCAGCGAGTCATCCTTGCTAAACCGTGCGCCGAACGCGTGGCACTCGCACAATCGCTTCGCTCGCAAAGCGATATTGAGAAATCGATGAAACCTGAGTCGATAATGGATGTGAATATCGATGCCGTTGCAGAGTCCTTTCGCAACTACCGATATCCCGTGATGGTGCACGGCCATACGCACCGTCCAGCGCGACATGTATCGCTAACCGAAGGCCGCTCATGCGTCCGCTGGGTGCTGCAGGATTGGCATGCTTTCGGCGGCTATCTTTCTGTTTTCGATGGGGAGTGGCGCGCAATGGTGCTGGAAGTCTAAAGGCTGCGCTGGCTACGCTGCTGCAATGCCCCGCTGCAAATCCTCATAAATATTTTCAATATTTTCTAGGCCAACTGCCACCCGCAGCAGCCCATGCGCGATCCCCGATGCATCGCGCTCGGCTTGCGTTACCCGCGCATGCGTCGTAGTCGCAGGGTGGGTGATGGTCGTTTTGGTATCCCCCAGGTTGGCGGTGATTGAAATCATCTTCACTGCATCAATGACACGCCAAGCTGCCTCTCGACCGCCCTTAACTTCAAACGACACCACTGCACCCTGGGCGGTTGCCTGCCTTAGCGCCAAAGCGTGTTGCGGATGTGACGGCAGGGCCGCGTAATGCACTTGCGCCACATTTTTTTTGTTGGTCAGCCATTGCGCGAGCTTCAGCGCAGATGCCGATTGCGCTTCCATTCGAATTCGCAAGGTTTCCATGCCCTTCAGGCATATCCATGCATTGAAGGGCGATATGGCTGGTCCAGCCGTGCGAACAAAGCTGAAAATTGGTTCAATCAATTTTTTGCTTCCGCACACCGCGCCGGCCAGCACCCTGCCCTGACCATCCAGGTACTTGGTCGCGGAGTGAATGACCAAATCGGCACCCTGCTCCATCGGTCGTTGCAATGCCGGCGTCAACAGACAATTGTCGACCGCAAATACGGCATTCGCATGATGGGCAATTTCGGCAAGGGCAGCGATATCGCAAATCTCGGCGAGTGGGTTTGATGGTGTCTCGCAAAACAACAGGCGCGTGTTTGGTCGAATCGCGGCCTGCCATTGATCTACATGCGTTGCCGACACCCAAGTCGTTTCTACGCCGAATTTTTTGCATATTTGATCGAACAGAGGCACCACAGTACCGAACACGCTGCGTGATGAAATCATGTGGTCGCCGCTCTTGAGCAGGCCCATCACGGCACTCGCGATCGCCGCCATGCCGGTCGACGTCGCCACGCATGCCTCCGCACCTTCGAGCGCAGCAAGTCGATCCTGGAACATCGTTACTGTCGGATTGGTGAACCGCGAATAGATGTAACCGGGCTCTTCATTGGCAAATTTGCGTGCCGCTTCGGCCGCACTCTTATAAACGAAGCTGGAGGTCAGGAACAGCGTTTCGGAATGCTCCTGAAAATCGCTGCGCAACGTGCCAGCGCGCACCGCGCGTGTATCAAACCCGGCGATCTCATTTTTGGCAGCCATTAGTCGACCGTCGAAAAACCAAGGTCCAGCTGATTGGACTGCATCGTATGGCCATCAACGTGACCGGCAGATTCGCCCTCACTGCGCTCATTGCGGCGCGCTTCGATACCAGCGAGATATTCCGTCGATACGCCCCCCGTGATGTAATTACCGTCAAAACAAGAAGCATCAAACTGCCTGATGTGCGGATTACAGGCGCGCACATCCTCGATCAAGTCGGACAAATCCTGGTAGAACACTTCATCCGCGCCAATCGCTGCTGCAATTTGTTTTGCATCACGGTCAGCCGCGATTAATTCCGAGCGCGACGGCATATCGATGCCATATACGTTCGGGAATCGCACGGGCGGCGCCGCAGAAGCGAAGTAAACTTTTTTTGCGCCACAGTCACGCGCCATCTGGACGATTTCCTTCGAAGTCGTGCCGCGCACGATCGAATCGTCAACAAGCAGGACATTCTTACCCCTGAACTCGATTGCCATCGCATTCAATTTTTGCCGTACCGATTTCTTGCGCTCTTCCTGGCCCGGCATAATGAACGTGCGGCCGATGTAGCGGTTTTTGATAAAGCCCTCGCGATATTTCACGCCCAACACCTGCGCGACCTCCACGGCAGACGGGCGACTCGTATCAGGGATTGGAATCACCACGTCAATGTCGATATTGGGATGCTCACGCTTGATCTTTTCGGCCAGGGAGCGACCCATCAAAGCGCGCGTTTCATAGACGGAAATGCCGTCGATCACGGAATCGGGGCGGGCCAGGTAAACGTATTCAAAGATGCACGGATTCAGGCTGAAATTTTCTGCGCACTGGCGGCTGAAAAAATTGCCCGACGAGTCGATAAAAATCGCCTCCCCCGGCGCAACATCGCGCATGATTTCGAAGCCCAGGGTGTCCAGCGCAACGCTCTCTGAGGCAACCATAAATTCGATCCCGTTGTCGCTTTCATGTTTGCCTATGATCAGCGGACGAATGCCGTGCGGATCGCGGAACGCAAGCAATCCGTAACCGGCGATCATCGCAACGATGGCATAGGCTCCGCGTGCGCGCCGATGGACCCCTGCCACCGCGGTAAAAATGGCGTCTGGATCCAGCCGCTGCCCGCGTGCAGACTGCGTCAATTCATGTGCCAGTACATTGAGCAGAACTTCTGAATCGGAATTGGTGTTGACGTGACGAAGATCATCGTGAAACAGCTCACGTTGCAACTCTGCAGTATTTACCAGATTGCCGTTATGACCAAGCACAATGCCAAACGGCGAATTCACATAAAACGGTTGTGATTCGGCGGCACTTGCAGCTGACCCTGCGGTGGGATAGCGGCAGTGTGCGATGCCCATGTTCCCGGTCAGACCGCGCATGTCGCGGGTTCGAAAGACATCACGCACCAGTCCTTTGTCTTTGTGCATGTGAAACGTGCGCCCATCGGCGGTCACAATGCCGGCGGCGTCCTGGCCGCGGTGCTGCAATACGGTCAGCCCGTCATACAAGAGTTGATTGACTGGACTTTTCGAAACGATTCCAACAATGCCGCACATGGACGCCCTCTATTGATTCAATTCTTACGGCTCATTTGCCAGGCGCAAATCACGTCTTTGCATTGGGCAGTGGACGGTAGACAATCTTTGACGCCAAACTTTGCGGGAGTAAGGCCCGCGCATACAGCGCTGCAATCTCAACAGATGACGTCAATGTTGCGCTTTTCCATAGCACGGATTGGGGAAATTTGGTCATGCCTGCGGCCAGCGCCAACACCACTACAACCAACACGCCGCGAATCATGCCGATTATCGCGCCGAGTAACCGGTCCAATCCACTTAAACCTAATTTTCGCACGAGTTCAGAAAGTAAACTCGCCAGCAGTGAGGCAAAGATCAGTACTGCAACGAAGATAACAAGCCAGGCTAGGACAGCCCGGTAAACCGGCTCTGCAATCCAATCGGCAAAATATGGCGCGAGGTCGGCGCTGAAGGCGTGGGCAAGAACAAATGCCGCCACCCATGCACAAATGTTGATGATTTCGCGAATTGCGCCACGCCACGCACCAATCGCCAACGACACCAGCGTTACCGCAATGATGGCGTAATCCAATTCGTTCACAGGCGCCGCTATTGCAAGGAGATGATCTTGCCGTCACTACCAGCGAGTTTGACCTGCGCCAGCGCCGAATCCGCTTTTTCACGATTTGTGAAGGGCCCAATGCGAACGCGCGTCGCCGTGCCATTTCTGACCGGAATGCTATCCGTGTAAACCGGCAGCTTGGCGTCCTTCATTTTTGCAATGGTTTGTTTGGCGTTCTCGGCATCACTAAATACCCCCAATTGAACCGCAAAACCGGTCTTTTCAGCGATCGCCGATTGAGATTTTACAGGTGGCGCTGACTTTTCCGGTTTTGCGGACAACACTACCGCTGCAGCCTTACCCGTAGTCGAGTCGCTCACGACTTTTGCGACTTCCGGCGCGGCCTGTCTAATCGGCTCAGCGGCGACTGGCAGCGGCGGTGCGGGCCTTGATGGAGTCGCAGCAGACGGCGAAGGTAGAATAGAAACGCCATCTTTGGCCGGCAACTGAACCGATATTTCCTGCCGGTTTGACGTTGCATTGAAAGAATGGTGCTTTGGCTCGCCATCAAAAATCATTGGCAGGAAAACAATGCCCATCAATCCGATCGTCGCTGCGCCAATGAGGCGACGGCGACCCCGGCGCTTCAATTCCATTTCTGTCTCGCTTAATTCTGTTGATTTTCTGGTTGCCATGATTGCCGTAAGGTGAGCAGAAGGGGGTCACTTCAGGGCGTTCATTGTTTCCGCCACCGTATAAAACGACCCGAATACCAAAATTCTATCATTCTGACCCGCTCTCGCCCGCGCAGCAGCAAACGCACCAGCAATATCAACGTGCCGGGAAAATCTGCCTTCGACGCCGTGCGCGACCAGCTTTTGTGCCAGCATTTCCGATGATGCCCCACGTGCGCCAGCCGATTTTTCCAGGCCCGCCACGCACCAAAAATCAATGCGCACCTTGATGATCTCGATTACCTGATCGATATCCTTGTCTTGAAGCATGCCAAATACCGCGTAGGTATTTTCAAAGTAGGCCATCGTACCGAGCGCATCACAAAGAGCGCGCGCTGCATGTGGATTATGCGCGACATCAAGCACCACGGTCGGA
>JAYVKG010000024.1:0-23435 GCA_043768625.1 Betaproteobacteria bacterium | reverse complement strand
GTGTTTGTGGTGACCCTTCCGCGCCACGCGAAAAAGATCGCACCGCCTGAGGCAATGTGACCGGCTCTTTGATGCGCAAATCGGAAATTCTGGTTGTTGATGACGATGCGGGCATCCGCGCCGGCATTGAGTTGCTGCTTGGCGACGACAGCTACGACGTTGCCTACACGACCGGTGTGGCCGAGGCAAAAGAGGCGCTGGGCGCAAAAGTATTTGATCTGGTCATCACAGACTTGCGGCTCGGGGCCGACAGCGGTCTCGACGTCATACGTTGCGCTAAGGAAACCGACCCGACTATACCTGTCATCCTGATGACCAGCTTCTCCTCAATGGAAAGTGCAATCGCTGCATTGCGGCTGGGTGCCAGCGAATACATCATCAAGCCATTCAACAACGATGAATTTCTGCATGCCTGCAATCGCGCGCTTGACGAACGCAGGCTGCGGCAGGAAAACGCGGTGCTGCGTCGCAGCCTGCGAAAATCGCGTGACCGCAAGTTGATGGTTGGCGAACACTCCAAAATCTCTCGTGTCAAGGCGATGGTTCGCAAGGTGGCGTCCTCGGACGCGACCGTTTTGATCAGTGGCGAGAGTGGCACCGGCAAAGAGTTGGTCGCCCAAGCGCTGCACTATGACAGTCCCCGCGCAGAGGGACCGTTGGTCGTGGTTAACTGCGGCGCGATTCCCACCGAGCTCGTTGAGTCGGAGCTGTTCGGCCACGTCAGAGGCGCTTTTACCGGCGCGGTCGGCAGTAGCGAAGGACTCATCAGGGAAGCTAACAATGGCACACTGTTCCTAGATGAGATTGGCGAGCTGCCGATGGCGATGCAGGTAAAGTTTCTGCGCGTACTTGAAGATCGCCAGGTGCGTGCGGTCGGCGCCAAGGAAGTCCATCGCGTCAATGTGCGTATTGTCGCTGCCACCAACAAAGATCTTAAATTGGCCATCAACCGTGGCGAGTTCCGCGAGGATCTCTTTTATCGACTCAATGTGCTCGAATTGAAAGTGCCACCGTTACGGGAAAGAGGCAGCGACATTGATTTGCTGGCAAGTCATTTCATCGATCATTACGCCAACAAGCTGGGCAAACGCATCACCGGGCTCGACGCGGAATTCAGAGATTTTATCCGCGTCTACGATTGGCCCGGCAATGTGCGGGAGCTGCAAAATTTAATCGAGCGCGCAGTCATTCTGGCTGACGGCGAAATGCTGGTTTACGCCGATCTTGCAGATGGGCTGATCTCTGCCACCACCAACACCGCTGCGCCGTTGGACCCGATTGAAAATCCCTTGTCGGTCGAGGGGTACATCAAACAGGTCGTTCTCAAATTTCAGAACGAGCTGTCGGAAGTCGAACTGGCGAATATGCTCGGAATTGGTCGCAAGGCACTGTGGATGCGAAGAAAACGTTGGGGATTGTTGCGCAAAGTACGCAGCGATCAAGAGTCCAACGGGAACGAATGAGGGGTAACCGTTCCTTTTTGAAACGGAGAAATTCGACCGGTGGGTGACAACCAGCAGACAAACGCCTGATGTGATTCACTGTTTTGATTTGGCGCAAAAATTGCGTACTTACTGCTCACGCAGTACATCCCACAAACGATTTCTGAAGGAACACAAATGTCCGACGCCGTCGCAACACCTGCACCTAAGCCACGCAAGAAAATGACGATCCCGATGTTGATGGCGAAAAAGAAAAACAAAGAACCCATCGTGCAGCTCGCCGTTTACGACTATGAAAACGCAATCATTGCGGATCGGCTTGGCATTGATATTCTGTGCGTTAGTGATACCGGCGGCATGGTGCTGTTCGGCCACGAATCAACGACCTCTGTTTCGTTCGAAGAAGTCATGTTTATGGCCCAAGCCGTGAAGCGTGGGTCCCAGTATGGGTTGCGCATGGTAGATATGCCTTACATGAGTTACCACATTTCGCCGGAACAGGCGGTTGAAAATGCCGCTAAGTATGTCGCGCAGGCCGGCGCAGAAGTGATGAAATGCGAAGGCAATCGCCACCACGCAAGAAATATCGAAGCGATCGTCAAGGCGGGAATTCCAGTGCAGGGTCACATCGGTATTTGCCCGATGCGCATGCCACAATTGGGTGGCTTTGCAGCGCAGGGCAAAACGGCGGATCGTGCCAAGGAATTGATCGATGATGCGATGGCGTTTGTGGATGCCGGGTGCTTCTCGATCATGACGGAAGTGTGTACCTCGGAAGTATCTGAGTACCTCGCCGAGACGCTTTCTGTTCCGGTCATCAGCCTGGGCTCGGGCAACACATCGGACGGCGTGCACATCATCGGCTCCGACCTGTTTCATCTTTACGAAAAACACACGCCGCGTCACTCCAAAATTTATCGTGATCTCGTACCGATTCTGGAAGCGGGCTACGGCGAGTACATCGACGACGTGAAAAATCGCCGCTATCCTGGAAAGGAACATACGGTGTTCATGAAAGACGAGGAGCTCGAGAAATTCCGCAGCATTGTTGGCTGGAAAAAGTAATAAACATGGCAGCGCCCGCTCAAGTTGATGAAGACATCGAGGGCTTTCTCGCTCAAACCAGTTTTTTTTCGCGCTTCAGTAATGAACAGCGGGCGCGTATTATTTCCATCGCCAAACCGGTATCGCTGCCGATCGGAAAGCAGGTGTATGGCGTTGGCGAACCTGCCCGTACTTTCTACGTACTGATCGACGGCACGATTCTGTTTTCCCTCGCTGTTGGCAATCGCCAGGCAAACGCCGGCCAAATCATTGGCAGTGGGGACGTGTTTGGCTGGGGCGCGCTGGTCGAAACAGGGCACAAGCGAATTGCCAGTGCCATCGCCACATCGTCTTGCAATGCACTGGCGATAAACGGCGATGAGCTGATTGCGCTCGCCGATGCTGATCACAGCCTCGGCTATGCGTTGATGCGTTCGATTAACAAGATTATCACCGGTACCCTGACGGCGTTCGTCGCGGGTTAACCTGCAACGTCCAGGCTCTGCGATTGATTGTCGAAAATGTGCAACTCCTGATTGCCTCAGGCATCGTCGGCTTCCTGATCGGCGCGGTCGGCATTGGCGGTATTCTTCTCGTTCCGGCACTTGTTGCGTTAGCCGGGCTCACTCCACATCAGGCAAGTGCTACCGCACTATTCACTTTTCTATTTACGGGAGTGCTTGGCACCATTCTTTTTCAGCGCCGTCGCAGTATCGATTGGCGGCAAACGTTGGCGGTGTGCACCAGTGCAGTCATCTTTAGCTACCTTGGCGCGATGGCGAGTGCCGCTGTGGAAGAAACCACCTTAATGCGGGTAATTGCCTGCCTGATCATTTTTGCCGGTGTTTACGTATTTGTTCCAGGCGGAAAGGAGCAGCCTGCCCGCAACCAGAAATTTCGTTTGCCGCTACTGCTTGCAATCGGCATCGCGTCGGGTTTCGGCTCCGGTTTTTCGGGTGCGGGTGGGCCGTTGTTTTCGGTGCCGTTGATGGTAGCGTCAGGATTCTCGCCACTTTCTGCGATCGGCACGAGTCAGGTGTTACAGATTTTTTCTGCAATATCGGGCACGATCGCCAATATCCGCTACGGCGACATTCAATGGGCGATGGTGACGTGGATTGTCGCTGGTGAGCTGGTCGGCGTGTTCGCTGGTGCCCGCTTGGCGCATGCGGTGAGCGCAAACGCATTGAAGCGCGGCACGGGGCTAATCTGCCTTTTGATTGGCACCTGGTTGTTGATTCAGAATCTTTGAGCTGCGCGACATGCCGACGTGGCGTCGTTTGCAACTCAAAATCATGCAACAGCTTCTGGTCAATGCCAAACACCATCCCATTAGCACTGGAGCGCATCGCAGGGCAAAAAGGACTGGAAACGCGCACCGATGTTGAACCGTGAATCCTCTGTTGACCACTGTGTGCCACTAAGAATAGCGTGATATTTTTACGAATTGTCGCTTTCTGAACTTTGAGGTGAGAGCGCCGGGGGCGTAATTGCACGCTTTTGCAGCTCTTCCGCGGCGTTTCTTTACCTGGAAGGGTGCAGCCTACATCGTCGGTTTCATCTTGGCAGAAAGTCGCATAAACGCACACTCACACCCGTCTAACTAAGGATTCTAGGTTGAACGGTGGCCAGCAGAAATTTAAAAAAATCTATCTTACCGGCGAATGACAGCACGGATCACTGGCCAGGGAAACAATTTTCGCGGTTTCAAAAAGTTGCCCAGCAGCGCGTAGGCACGCCGACAACGGCGCTCAAATTTACCTCGGCGCTTTTGACACGTCCTGTGCGATGATCTTGCCCAGCGGCAGCGTTGCATTCGCGTCTTTTGCGACCTTGCGTGCCATCGAGTCGTCAAGCGCGCCGGGCGCGGGCTTGTCGACATCAATCGCCTTGGTGTTGTGCAGATAAACGTAGGTTTCGGCAAGCAGCTTTTTCACGCGATCATCGAACACGAAAGGCTTTTCGTCGCGTTCTTTGCTGCCGCCCGCAGACGCGGGGATGGCGCCATAAAGTGAAAACCACGCCATTGGCACGGTGATGCCGGCGGTCTGTGCCTTGACGATCTCGGCCACCTTGACCGCATTCTTCGGGTCGAGCACAAATTGTTGCGCCTCCAGCTCGGTCTTCAGCCATGCCTCGACGATATCGGGACGGCTTTTCATCAGATCTTCGCGCATGGCGATCGCGCCGGCATCGGAAATGCCGAAGGTATGGCCCGTTGCAACAATTCTCGCGACGCCCTCGCCGACGATGTCGCCAATCCTCGACACCGACGGCTCCCACAGCACCGCACCGTCGATCTTGCCGGTACGCAGGTTAGTGGCGATCACTTCAATTGATTGGTTGAGCACGGCAGACGGTTTGATCTTGGTTTTCTCGATCACCAAGCCGAGGAAGCGGTGGGCGCAACTGCCTTGCGGTGTGGCCACCACTTTGCCGTCAAGCCATTGCACCGCTTCTTCAGGTGTTTTGAACTTTGGCGCGTCTGCGCGCACCATGATGACGTTGCAACGCTGGCCAGCCGACATGCCGGTATTGGCGACGAGGTTGATCGGCGCAACGCTGCGTTTGGTGGTGGCAACGACCGCAGGCATGTCGCCCAGGTAACCGATCTGCTGTTTTCCGGCCAACATGTTGTTGACGATGATCGAGCCTTGCAAGGCGTTCTGAAATTCAACTTCGCTGCCCGCAGGCAAGTATTTCTTCCACAGGTCAAGAGCGCGTATCACGGCCGCGGAGTAGGAAATAGTATCGTAGGGCTGGTAGCCGACCACCAGTTTCACGGGATCAGCGGCTGTAGCAGCGCTGATGGTAAGCGCTGCGAATGCGGCCATCGGCAAGGCTCTTAATGTTCTAAACATGGCAGTTTCCTTTCGGTAAGGTCGGTAATTTGTGCGTTGGCCAGAGACTTTGTGTGACTGCGCTCTGCTGACTGGATGGTGTTGCAAAGTAACATCGTGATGGTCATCGGTCCAACGCCGCCCGGTACCGGCGTGATGTAAGATGCCTTTTTTCTGACCTCCTCGAAATCAACATCGCCGACCAAGGTGCCGTTGGGAAGTCGGTTGATACCGACGTCGATAACCACCGCCCCAGTTTTTACCATTGGTGCGGTGATCAGATTTGGCAGACCCGCCGCCACGACGAGGATGTCGGCTAGGATGGTAAATTGCGCCAGATCGCGTGTCTTGATATGGCAGATCGCAACTGTGGCCTCTCGCTGCATCAACATCAGCGCCATGGGCTTACCGACGATGTTGCTTGCGCCGACCACCACGACGTTTTGGCCGGTGATGGGAATGTTGCTGTATTCAAGCAAGCAAACCACGCCGTAGGGCGTGCAGGGTGGGAACACGGTACCGCCTGTGACCAGACCACCAACGTTGTAGAGGTTGAATCCGTCAACGTCCTTTTCAAGCTTGATGCGGTCGATCACCGTAAGTACATCGATCTGTGGCGGCAAAGGCAACTGCACCAGAATACCGTGGATGTTCGGGTCGATGTTGAGTCGGTCAATGGCGGCAAGCACCCTTTCCTGTGTGGCGTCGGCAGGCAGCAGGATCTCTTCGGAGTGAATGCCGATGTCCTGACACGCTTTTACCTTGTTACGCACATAGATTTTCGATGCGGCATTCTCGCCAACCATAATCACGGCCAGGCCGGGGGCGAGTCCAGCGGCTCGCAATCTATCGACGCGGATTTTCCAGTCGGTGCGCACCAGGCGGGCAATCTCCTTGCCGTCGATGATTTTCGCGGTCATGTCTGACCCCGAAAACCGATAACGATGAATAGCAGCATACTTGTTCCCATCAGAACGTAACCCGCAATGTCAATTTTTCGCGCAAAAATATCGCGGCCTTTGTGCTTCAACAGCATTGCCGCCAGTGAGAACGCGCCTCCCAATACGGCGATGCTGATTACAACCGGACGCGTCAACAGCCATTCCATCAGTTCTTCGCCGTCCGCTTGCTGTAGGCTTCGACGAAATCGGTCGCCGCCTTGCTGCCACGCGAGAAGGACTTCATCGCTTCTTTATGCAGTATCGACAGCGCCTCGGTCTTGATCGCATTCGCGCGGTCGCTGGTGACCATATTGGCAAGCCGGCGTGGTCGAGGCAGGTCTACTTCCAGCACCGCACACACTTGCGTGGGAATGTTGGACATGATGAGCAATCGGTCAGCCAGAAATACCGCCTCGTCGATGTCGGTGGTGACGAAGAAATTGGTGCGTCCCGATTCCTCGACCAGGCCTGCGTAGTATTCCCACATCAATTCCTTGGTCATTGCGTCGAGGCCGCGAAACGGCTCATCCAGAATCATCACCGTCGGGTTGTTGATCATCGCGCGCGCCAGCTCGACGCGGCGCTGCATACCGCCGGAAAGCTGGGTCGGATACTTTGTTCGGAATTCTCGCAGGCCCACTTTGTTCAGCAAAAATTCGGCAAATTCCAAAGTCTGCGGCGTGAGCTCGCCGCGCGCGCGCGGCCCATAAAGAATGTTGTCATAGGTTGACATCCATGGGAACAACGCTGTTTCCTGGAACACCACAAGCCGGTCGCGGCTGGGGCCGGTGATCGGCTCGCCGTCAATTTTGATGGTACCGGTGGACGGCTGCTCGAAACCGGCCAGCAGGCGGATCAGGGTGCTTTTGCCGCAACCCGAAGGACCGATCATCACGGTGAGTTTGCCACGCTCAATTGTGAAACTGCATTCGCGCACCACTTCCTTGGTCAAGTGGCCTGCACCGTAGTTTTTACTGACACCGTTGACAACGATTTCGCCCGACGAAACGAGGGGACGTGCGATGTTTGCTTCGGTCATGGTTTCATCTCAGTCGCAGCCACGGAGTAACGTACTTACCCAGGGCGCGCAATAGTTCGCTGGAAAAAAAGCCGGCAATGCCGATCGATATCATTCCCACCACGATCTGCTGGTAAGAGCCGCCGACGTAGGAATTCCAGATAAAGAACCCCAGCCCACCACCGCCGGTGCCGCCGGTCTGACTGCCGCCGCCGGATATCATCTCTGCCGCAACCACCACTTCCCAGGTGATCCCCATGCCCACCGCCGAGCCAACCATGATGGACGGCAGGGTGCCCGGCAGGATGATGCGCCGGAAGATGTCCCACTGGCTGGAGCCCATTGATTGGGCCGCCTGGAAGTAGCGCTGATCAATCGATTTCGCACCGCCGACTACATTGATCACGATGGTATAGAAAGCACCGAGAAAGGTGACAAAGGCGATCGACATCTCCTGGGTAGGCCAGAAAATGATTGAAGCCGGCACCCAGGCAAGCGGCGGAATCGGCCGCAGCACTTCGAACACCGGGAAGCCGATGCCGAAGGCGCTGCGGTTCACCGCAAGCAACAGACCAAACGGAATGCCGATCAGCATAGCCGCAGTGAAACCGGCCAACACCCGGAACACGCTCTTGTACCAGCTCTGCCAATAACCAACATCCGTAATGACGCCAGACCAAGCGGCGAGCACCTCCGTGGGGGCAGGTATCGCGCCGACCCACGGCAGGTAAGTCTTCTTGAAGCCCAGGATGCCCAGCGCTTCGCGAAGCGGAGAAAAAATATCGCCACCGAGCCACTGCCGAGAGCGCGAGCCGAGTTCCCAGAGCAGCAGGAAAATGATAATGGAAATCGCGCCACGCGCAGCGGCTCTTGGAGAAAATTTGTGCGTTGCCATCCCTAACCTTCCTTCTCGCCAGCCTGAAAAGCCTTAAGAGCCTCTTCATGGACCGCCTCATTGGTCTCCTCAATCAGCTCGCGGAAGCGCTTCGATGTCAGCACGCTGTAGTCGCGCGGGTGTGGAATGTCGACGTTGAGTATTTTCTTCGGCTTGCACGGCCGCGAAGTCATGATCGCCACCTTGTGGCCGAGAAAAATAGCCTCCTCCAGGTCGTGAGTGATGAAGAAAATGGTCACCTTGTTCTTATAGTAAATTTCCAACAGCGCTTCGTGCATCACCGACTTGGTAAGCGAGTCAAGCGCCCGATACGGTTCGTCCAGCAGCAGTACCTTCGGATCGTTCATCAGCGCTCGCACAATTTCGACACGCCGGCGCATGCCCGAGGAAACTTCGCCTGGATAGTTGTGCTCGACGCCGGAAAGGCCAGCGTCGGCCATCATGGAGAGGGCCTTCTCTTTGGCCTCAGCCTTGGACATTTTGCCCTGCATGATCGGGCCAAAGGCGATGTTTTCGAGATTGGTTTTCCACGGAAACAAGGCACCGTTCTGAAACACCACGATGCGATCCGAACCCGGCTCGGCCTTCGGTTTTTCGGTGCTGCACAGCACTTCGCCATCCAGCGTGATCGTGCCGGAAGTGATTTCGTGGAAGCCGGCGATCGCGTTCAGCAGCGTGGTCTTGCCGCAACCGGAAGGGCCGACGATCATGCATATCTCGCCTGCCTCGATATCAAGGCTGCAATGATCCACCGCCATTACCGCTGCGCCGTCCGGATCGTATATCTTGACGACGTCGTCGATGCGGATGACACCGCGCGGCCGGGTCTGTTGTGCATTCATCATTGCGCCCCTAACGCGAGCTCGCGCACCCGCCACTGCATCAGGTGGTCACCCGCGACACGCACCATTGCGCTGGTGATGTAGCCGACCGCGCCGAGGGTGATCATGCCAATGACAATAGTGGGGTAGCGCACCATGGTGTAGGAGGTGTTGATGACATACCCCAATCCATACTGACCGGACACCATTTCCGCCGCGACCAGCGAGAACCATGCAACACCCACGGAAATTTGCAGCCCGGTAAAAACGAACGGCAACGAGCCGGGCACAATGACGTGGAAAAACACCTGCGATTTCTTGGCACCCAGACAACTGGCGGCACGCAGGTAGGACTCGTCGATCGACTCGACACCGAGCATGGTGTTCAGCGCGGTCGCGAAGAACGAAGCAAGGAAAGTCAAATAGATCACGGCCGATTCGGTGGAGATGAACATGACGATGGCCAGCGGCACCCAGGCCAGGATAGGAATGGGTCGCAGCATTTCAAACAGCGGGAACATGAATTCCTTGAATTTTCTCGACCAGCCGAGAAACAATCCAAAAGGCACGCCAAGCAAGGTGGCGAGTAGGAAGGCTTGCGTCACCCGCCAGACCGACATACCGATGTGTTGATAGTACTCAGGGGTATACAAAGACAGGCCGTAAGTCGGATCCGGATTCAGCCATTCTTTGATAACGACGCTGATGCCGGGCATTTCGCGAAAACGCGGCACCTTCCACACTTCCACAAATAGGTACCAGGCGCCAAGGAAGAGCGTAAAACCGATCAGCATCAGGTAAGGACGCGGGCTTTTTAGCCACTGTTTAAAGCGGTAGACGGTGAGATTGACCCCCTGACTATCGCCCGAATGCAGCTTGCGGTGGATGGTGCGTAACTGCGCAATCAGGTCGGGCACCGTATAGTCGCGCGTGATCATCGTCGCGAAGCGGCTCATCACGACATCGCCAGCATCCGGATCGGACTCGAGCAGGCGCAATAACTCATCGCCACTAATGCGCACAATCTCGGTAGGTTCCGTCGCCGTCGCACCCGCCAAACGGTGGGGGAATTTGTCCATCAGCGCGGCCCAACCGAATACGTCGCCGGGTCCGAGCGTCTGTACCGGGCGCCGGGCATTTACCCCCGGTTCGAGCGCGTGCTCGATTTTGCCTGAAACAATGATGTAAATGTCATCTGCCGTATCACCGGCTTGATACACAGACGCGCCCGAAGGATAGGCAACCTGCCAACTTAACGCGGCAATCTTGCGCAGCATGCCATCGGACACCACTTGAAATGGCATGGTGCGCTTAAAAATCTCCAGCATGACATCCGCTGCGACTGGTTTTTTTACCGGTTCCATCGTGATCTCTATTCTCGCTTCAGGTTGTTGCGCGGACTCTTCCCGGTTACCGCTGAGGCAACCGGGAAAATGCCCGCCACGCAGGGCAGGCTGCGGTATTGGCGATGTCTGCCTGTTACTTCGGCGCTTGTGCGTCTGGCAGAGCGTTCACGTCGCCGATCGGTGCCTTCATCTTGCGCTCGGCCAATACCGCATCGGCGAATTCGGGCATCACCGCTTCGGGGCGCAGTTTGTCCACGTTGATGCTCTTGATCGAGAACAAGAACGCGGTCGCTTTGTCGATCAGTGCGCGCGCTTCTGGCGTAATCGCATAGTGCAGATTTATGCGCGTCGCGGTTCCGCCCTCCAGCGGTGAGTAGCTGCCGTAGAGTGAATACCAAAGAGCCCGATCAGAAAACCCCGTGGTTTCAGCTTTGGCCAGTTTGATAATCTCAGTGGCGTTTTTTGGGTCGCTCAAAAACAACTGCGCGTCGAGCTCGGCATTCATCCAAGCTTTGACCACGTCCGGGCGCTGCTTGATCAGGTCGGCGCGCATGGCGAGGAATCCGCCGTCGTTTTCGTTAACTGTCGCACCAGTGGCGACGCGACGTGCGAGACCTTCCTGCACCAGGCGAGACGCGGTTGGTTCCCAGATCACGGCCGCGTCAATTTTGCCTGCGCGAAAGTTGCTGGTGATGACCTCGATGTTCTGGTTGAGGTAGTCTTTGGGCTGCACGCCTTCTTTCTTGAAGGTTGCCTGCGCGAAGCGGTCGGTGCAACTACCCTTCGGCACCGCAACCTGTTTGCCATCGAGCCATTTGATCGCTTCTTTTGGATTGGCAAATTTCGGCGCGTCGGTGCGGGCGAGAAAGATATTGCACTGATCAAACCCCAAGCCGAGCGTGCCGACGATGCGCACGTCGGCGGTTTCTACCTTGGTGGTGGATACGATTGAGGGCATGTCGCCCATGTAGCCGATGTGCTGCTTGCCGGCTAGCATGTTGTTGACAATGATGGCACCCTGGAGGCCGATCTGGAATTCGACCTCAGAACCTTTTGGCAGGTATTTTTCGTAGAACTTCTTGCCTTTCATCACGACCGCTGACCAGGATTCGGTGTAATAGGGCTGGAATCCGACGACCAGCTTGACGGAAGTACCCACCCTGCCGTAATCGATGTCCGCGGCGTTCACCGGCAAAGCGGCGAAGCTGCTCGCGGTGACAATTGCCGCTGTAACTTTTGCCAAAATTTTGATCATAATTTCCTCCAACGAAGGTTAGGTTGTAACAACTCTCAAGCTACACGATCTTTTTGCCGTGCTGATTCCTTACATCCATACTGCTTTACCTCTTTTCACGACTCTCATCGTGTCGAAATTATTCCGATGTCACAGTCAACTGTTTGTCTTTCAAAAAACGTACTCTTTACTTCGCACCGGGCGCTGCCAGAAAGCGTGTGATCAAGCTCGATAAGCGACGCATGACCAGAAAACCTGACGCAGGATCAGATTCAAGAATTTTCAGGACTTGCTTGCCGTTGATTCGCAACAGCGTGGATTTTTCGAGCACGCGAGCCGTGGCGATGCGGGTCGGGTGCTCTTCCAGCAATGCGGCCCAACCGAATACTTCGCCTTTTCTAAGCATGAATCCCGCCGCGCTGGTACGGTCATCCCGCCCAATCTGAAACTCGACCCGTCCCGAATCGAGGACATATAAATCATCCGCAGCATCACCAGGCTTGTACAGGACGCTGCCCACAGCAAATTCTTCCGCGTTGGCCAATGCGGTCAGCGCCGCCAGCGTCGGCTCAGCGATCCCGGAAAACAACTCGCCGACGTTGAGTGCGCCTTGGACACCGACATAGATTGTCTCGCCCTCGATAAACACGTCGTAGCGTTCCAATGGTGCCTCTGCGAGACCCAACGGCGCGCCGGTTTTTATATCCCACTGCCATAGATGCTGATGGCAAGTAAGTACGTTGCCATCGTAAAGCCCCTCGCATAATTGGACTTCCTGATGAGGGCATGTCGCCTGGACGGCGTAGTACGCATCGCCCGAGCTCGCGACCAGCAACTTTAGTCCATTGGCGGCCGCGCATTCCTTCATTCCATTTGGGGGAATCTCAGATGTGAGGCAAATTTTTTGCTTATTCATTGTCGATTCGTCTTAGCTGAATTTGTCATACCGAATGTTATCCGCCGTCAGCTTGGCATCGAGCAGCAACACGCGGATCGCAGCATCGACTGCCGGAGGAGGTCCGGCAAGGTAGGCGCGCAAGTTTTGATATTTCCCGGCCATTTCGCGTTTGGCAACTTCATGCACCATGCCACGCTCAAAGCGTAAATGCGGGTAGTGCTCGCCAGCGGAAGCGGGAACGTCTTCGTCCGAGAGTGCAATCGTCACCTCGAGCTTCGCCGGAAATTCCTTGCGGTATGCAGAAAGCTCTTCAAGGTAAAACGCATCTTTCATTGTGCGCACACCAAAATAAACATGTCCGCGATATTGTTCGAAGTAGCGCTCCTGCGACGCGCGCGCCAGAATCGACATGATGCCAGCGATGCCACTGCCACCGGTAATGCACAGAATATTTTTTGCCAGCGCCGGATAAAACGTTGCTTTGCCGAGTGGCCCGAACAGGTCGAGTTTGGCATTTTTTTCTTCGCCGCTGAACAGCCATTCAGAAAAACCGCCACCGGTTTTTTTCTTGATGACAAATTCAAGCCGGTTGGTTCCGCGAGAAAAATTCACCATCGAATAGCCGCGCATGCCCGGTACGCCCGGTGCCGCTATCGCCATGAATTGTCCGGCATCGAAATCGCATTGGACATCGAGTAATACCTCGAACGCCGCAACATCATGGGTGAGGTTTCGGACATTAGTAATTGTTCCGGCCATCGCCTTGGCGGGGCAGGCACCGGGATCGGCCGCGTATACAAAGTTGGATACCTCGACGGTTACGTCACCCTGCGCGACACACTGGCACATCAGGAACTCGCCTTGATCGGCCTTGAGGTATTTCCGGCCCGGCGCCTTGCTCCAGGCATCGTCAATTTTTCCTTCGACGAGTTTGGCTTTGCAGGTGCCGCAGGTGCCGGTAGCACATTCGTATGGGAGATCGATTCCCTGGCGCAGTCCCGCGAAGAGAATTTTCTCGCCATGCACCGTGTCGAATTGGTACGCACGATTGCGGGCATTGATCTGGGTGCGCATGCTTTTGGCCGATTCTAAAACGGAATGTGAAAACCGATGCCGAGCATTCGCGTATCAAGCTTGATTTGGCGTGCGAGCAACAGCGGCCCATCGGCGCCCAGTACCACCTTGTCGTGCATTTTGCCGACTGCGAATAGTTCGGTCGCACCACCGTCAAGCGTGGTCCGATAAATCTGCATCACGGTCACGACATTGGCATGCTTACCGTCATCGCTGAAGCTGATCGTATAGACGGTGGCATGACGACTGAGGATTGATTGATCACTGTTGTGCTTTGGAAGAGTCTTGAAGAGCAGCGTCATGCCCATTTTGTCGTGTTCGAGCCAGGTCATTTCCTTGCGAATCTCGGGGCTGAATGCCGTGATGAGATAGTGAAATTTCTCATCGCACACCGAAAGAAAAGCATTGAAATCCATAGCGTCAAGCATCATGCAGGAACGGTAGACAAGCTCTGCAACCATCTCCCGCACGTTCGCCGTGTTCATTTTTTCGACTGGTTCCATCAGGCGGCTTCGATATTGTTGTCGTCGTACGGATCGAACGGTTTTCTGCCCATCCGACGGCCCCACTCGGCATAGAAATGGCGCATGCCACCTTCATCGTGGATGGTCATGTTTTCTTCGCGACCGTGGATCACCCATTTGCTGTCGGTGCGCTCACGCATCGCCATCCCTTGCCCGTGTACGCCCAACAAATCCTCGTGCAGATTGCGACCGAACGGCCCCCAGATGGTGTTGTGATCTCGCACCCGTTCCGCACGTTGTGCTGGCGTGTCGCTCTTTAAACCAAGGCCACGAAATTCGATGAGCAACTTATTGGGGCCAGCCGGAATGGCGGTGTCCATCCGCAATACCGAGGTACGCAGGTTGAAAGTCATGCCGGGAAAAATATCGATCAGAATCCATCCGCCCGGCCCCAGACCCGGCCAGCCAACTTTCCGCTCCGCACCGCCGTCATACGCGTCGTACTTGATTGACATGGAGCCGACGGATGCGTGACCATTTTGATAGCCGGTGTACTTGCGGTCGAAGTAACCGGGCTGAATCATGCCGGTGGCGCGATTAAAGTAGTGAATGTAATCGTGATAGAACTCGCTGTTGGTGTCGTGCCACAGCTTGTAATTGGTATGCACTACAGCCTTGTGATAATGAAAAACTTCCAGTTCCATACCGAGCGATTCATCGAGTAACTCCATCGCCGGGCCGATATATTCCGCCAGCGAAGGCGCTGAATCATCGATATTGACCCAGACGAATCCACCGTAGCCGGTGTCAGCCCGCACTTCGCGAAGGCTGGCATCGGCAGGGCAAAAACGATCCTGGTAGCCTTGTTTGCCGCGAGTAATATCGGTACAAGCGCCCTTGGTGTCAAACGTCCAGGCGTGAAAAATGCACGTAATGCGCTTGGCATTGCCGACCGGCTCGTACAAAAGTGTGTTGCCGCGATGTGGACATATGTTGTAAAAACTGCGCACTTTCAGGTCTTCGCCGCGTACGACGATCAATTCTGCACCGCCAGGGTGATGGAAGGTGCGATAGTCGAAGGCATTGGGGATTTCACTTTCGTGGCAGGCGATGATCCAAACCTTGTTGAATATTTTTTCCTGCTCCTCGCGAAACAGCAGCTCGTCAGTGTAGATGCGTGTGTCGACAAAATGCGTTTCTGGGAACTTGGGCTTTTCATGCCACTCTTTTCCGGTTCGAGCCATTGCAAACCCCTCTTTTGTATTGACGAAATCGATGCCTATTTAGCAACAGCTAAAGCAGGGCGCGTGCCACCTGCCTGTTTAATGGATGCTAGGCGCTTAATGTCGCCAAATTCACCAACTGCAACTTAAAAGTTTCATTTGGAAACGGCGTTGCGCAATTTGCACATTTACTGACCATTAGCCAGGGCCGCCGTGCCATTTTCCGGCCCGTCTTGATTCCGGTCAAACACGGGCCGCACCGTGATACAGGCGTACAACATGTTGCGCTTCAGCAAAAAACAACCAGCGCTCGGCGAGCAAACCCAGCATACAGGACATGCCTGCGAACACCAACGTAACAATGCCGCGCGGGTCTGCAACCAGCACCACAAACGGAACCAGAAATCCTGCACTGATCGCCACGAGCCGCAACCCTCGAGCGTGCCCTCGCGCTAGTTGGAAACAAAATTCATCGGTAAGAAACGTGCCGTGGGTGTGACCGACATCCAGCAAGCGAATGGTCTTTGGTCCGAGTGTCAGCGCTTGGTTGATCGTGTGCTGCCCGACCGGTGCGCGAAATCGAAAGTAATATATTGTCTTGACCATTAGCGCCATCGCGAGCAACGCCAGCACCAGTGTCGCCTGTTGTGGAATTGCCCTAACGTCATTGGTAACAAAAGGCAGACTCAACAGTGCCCCTGAGTACAAACCAAGCAACACATAGCACGCAGGCACCAGCCGGTTATGCCAGCGCGGCACGGTTTTCAGGCAGGCATATATCATTCCCGTGCAATACAAAACGCCCAGCGCAAGCAACCCAAGCAACACGCCCACTACTGTGCTCAGCGGTTGCGGCGCGCCCGTGACCACCAGCCACGCATCGAGGGCGGCAACCGGGTACAACGCTATCGCCAGCACGCCCTCACGCGACAGCCATGATGTGCGAACTCTAGAAAATGCCCGCCATACATTCTTGGGATTAGCCAGATGAAGTGTCGATGAAATCAAACCGGCGGTGGTCAGGCCGATGCCGAGCCCAAGCATCGCCAATATCGACTCCGGGGCAATCCCGCCGCCTGATCCCGTCAGCCGGAGAAAAGCCAGCCACACCAATAAGCCCAGGCCAGCGCCGGAGCTCACGGTAAAAAAAATGACCGACAGCGCCGGACGCATTTCAGGAGGCTTTCGACATGCCAACCCATTCGCTTAGCAATTCGGTCAGTGATTTTTTCGGGTAACGACTCGCGTCGATTTTAATTTCCGGGGCGCTTCGCGGTGCCAGGTAATTGTTGACCGGTTTGTAACCGAGATCATCGAGCATCGGTTTCATGCCGCGTGCTGCTGAAGCCTTGCTAACAGCTGAATCTGGATCGTCGAAATCACCAAACAATCGCGCATGGGTGGGGCACGCCAGCACACACGCCGGTTGCCGGTCCTCGGGCGGCAAAAGTTCATCGTAAATTCGATCCACGCAGAGCGTACATTTTTTCATCACTCCAGCCTGTTGGTCGAGTTCGCGTGCGCCGTACGGGCACGCCCATGCGCAATAGTTGCAGCCCATGCACTTGTCCGGATCGACCAGCACGATGCCGTCAGCGCGTTTGTAGGAAGCGCCCGTCGGGCATACGGTGACGCACGCCGCTTCTTCGCAATGCAGGCAGGACATCGGCACGTTGACCGTTTTGGAATCCGGATAGGAGCCATACTCGAAACTGCGAATGCGGTTGAGCCACACCCCGGATGGGTCGTTTCCGTAGGGCCTGTAATCGGGTAAGGGTCCGCCCATCAGCGATTCGCCGTTCCACTCTTTGCACGCTACCGCGCAAGCGTGGCAGCCAACGCAGGTGTCGAGATCGATGGTCAGGCCGAGTCTCATTTTTCGCCTCCATCAAACTGCGGCCAAACGCACGCTTCGCCGTCAGTAGCCTTGGTAATTTTGACCATCAGGTCGTACCACGCGGCCTGCCCGGTAATCGGATCGCTATTGGTGAGTTTGCGTTCTCCCGGATGCGCGGCGAGTTGTTCACTGATGAGGTGATTCAGCAAAAACCCATGCGTGGATTCGCTCGCGCCATCTTTCAGCGCCCATGCCCCGCGCTGTTTGCCGATCGCGTTCCAGGTCCAAACGGTATTGGCTTCGACCCCTTCCATGGTTTTGAGCTGGCAACGAATACGCCCGATGCGGGATTCAACCCAAATCCAGTCCAGTGATTTAAGACCCTGCGCGGTTGCAGTTCCTTCGTTCATGTAAAGAAAATTACCCGCCATAATTTGGCGCAACCAAACGTTTTGGGTGTCCCACGAGTGATACATCGCCATCGGTCGCTGGGTGATGGCGTGGAATGGAAATTCGGCTTTATCCCGGCCGGCGCTGTCCAGATTGGGATACCAGTCAGGCAACGGATCAAAGTGTGTACTCAAACGCGCCCTATCGATGGGATCAGTTGGCATCGGCCCGTCGTAGAGTCCTTGCCCGGCCAGACGAAACTTTTGAATCGGTTCCGAATACATCTGCATGATGATTGGTTCGATTTTGGCAATGAACGTTGCCTCGACCGCCTTCTGCTGGTAGTCGCGGTTCCAGTTGCGCATCCACTGTTCATTCTCGGCCCAATGGTGGGTAAAAAATGCGCCGTTCTCGATGTAGCGATTCCATTGATCCGGGTTCGGCTCGCCACGTAACGACTTGCTGCCGTCCTTGCCACGCCAGCCGGCGAGAAATCCGATCCCTGGCGATTTTTCATAGTTGACGATGAAATCGCAATAGCCTTTAAACTTCGGCTGACCGTCGAGACCGGTGAATGCGGGAAATTTCAATCGCCCCGCCAAATCAACCAACACTTCCTGCCAGGGTCTTACGTTGCGATCGAGCGCGACTACCGGATGTCGGATCGCATCGGCGACCGTATCGGCTTCTGAAATCGGACGGTCAAGCACTGAAATTGCATCGTGACGCTCTAGGTAGGTGGTGTCGGGCAGCACCAGATCGGCGAAGCGTACCGTTTCAGAATCGAACGCATCGGCAACCACCAGAAAGGGAATTTTATATTCGCCCGCGTTGGCCCCGCTGTCGTGTTTGGCGCGCAACATGTCTTGCACACCCGACGTATTCATCGAAGAGTTCCACGCCATGTTGGCCATAAAAAGAATCAACGTGTCGATGGAATACGGGTCCGCATTGACTGCGTTGGTAATCACCATGTGCATCGCACCGTGTGCCGCCAATGGCGACTCCCACGAGTACGCCTTGTCGATTCTAAGCGGCCGACCCTCGGCATCGATGGCGAGGTCTTCGGGACGCGTCGGAAAACCAAGCGGTGACCTTGAAAGCGGGGTGTCGGGTGCATCGATGATTGCGCCATCATTTTCGGGCAATATCAATGGCGGTATCGGGCGCGGATAGGGAGCCCGTGCCCGAAAATTACCCGGCCCTTCGAGCGCGCCAAGCAGCATCTGTATCAGGTGCAGCGCGCGGCAGGTTTGAAAGCCATTCGAGTGTGCTGAGATGCCGCGCATGGCATACATCGCGACTGGCCGTCCAATCACCTTGGCATGAACCTTGCCCCACACGTCGGTCCACTGCACCGGGATTTCAATGGTTTCTTTGAAGGCAATCATCGCCATTTCAAGCGCAAGCCGCTCGATGGTTGCGGCCGGAACGCCACAGCGGGAAGCCACCGCTTCCGGCGAATAACGCTCATCCATATAGCGCGTGGCAGCGAGTGTCAGCACGGTTCGCACCTTGACACCTGCGGCGGTCTCAAATTGCCCGAACAGCGCGGGCTTGATATCGGCACCGAGTCCGTCTACGAATTGTCCGCTACGCTGGTCGTGAATCAGCGGCTGGCCGGCGGCATCACGCAAGAACAACCCATCCTGCGAGGTGCCCGGCGCGTCGATTACCAACCAGGGAGAATTGGTATAGCGCGACAGAAACGGCACGTCAAATAATTCGCGGGTGAGCAGCACATGCACCATCGCCAAAGCCAGCAAACCGTCGGTGCCGGGCCGAATCGGTATCCACTCATCGGCGATGGCCGAGTAACCGGTTCTGACCGGATTGATCGAAACGAATTTCGCGCCCCTTTTCTTCAGTTTGTCGAGGCCGATCTTCATCGGGTTCGATGAGTGGTCTTCGGCCACGCCCCACAGCACAAAATACTTCGCCCGATCCCAATCGACTGCACCGAATTCCCAGAACGAATAGCCGATGGAATAAAGGCCGGCAGCGGCCATGTTCACCGAGCAAAATCCGCCGTGTGCGGACCAGTTGGGTGTGCCGAATTGCTGCGCCCACAAACCGGTCAGCGCCTGCATCTGGTCGCGTCCGGTAAAGAACGCGAGTTTTTTTGGATCCGTCGCGCGAATGTGTGCGAGCCGTTTGGTCAACATTGCCAACGCTTGGTCCCACGAGATCGATACAAACTCTCCGGTGCCTCGTTCAGCACCGGGCTTGCGCATTAGCGGCCCGGTCAACTTGGCCTTTGAATGCTGCTTCATGATTCCCGCAGATCCCTTTGCGCACAGCACACCCTGATTCACCGGGTGTTTCTTGTTACCCTTGATGAAGCGCACCCTTCCCGCTTGCAACGTGACCTCGATACCACAGCGGCACGCGCACATGTAGCAGGTGGTGCATTTCACCTCCTGCTTGGCGTGGTCTTCAAACTTGATGGCTTGATTTCGGGTTTTTATCATTAGCGGTTTTGTGATGTTGAATCGGGCCTGTCGCGCTTAAAACAAGCCGACGACCTTGCCATTGACAATATCGATCTTGTTGGCCGAGGGAACCTTGGGCAAACCGGGCATGGTCATAATGTCGCCGCAGACCATGACGATAAACTCCGCGCCGGCAGCCAAGCGCACTTCGCGGACGTTGATGACGTGGTTGTCGGGCGCGCCACGCAATTGCGCGTCGGTTGAAAATGAATACTGCGTCTTGGCCACGCAGACCGGATAGTGTCCGTAGCCGTCTTCCTGCAGCCGCTTGATCTGGCTGCGTACCTTGTTGTCTGCGGTTACTTCACTGGCGCGATACACCTTCTTCGCGATCTTGTTGATCTTTTCCCAGAGCGTGTCCTGCTCGTCATAAACAAAAGTCACATTCGATTTTTGCGCGCAAAGTTCCACAACAATCCGCGCCAAATCCGCCGCACCCTTGCCGCCATCGCCCCAGTGGGTGGCCAGTACGACCCTGACGTTGAGTTTGGCCATGCGCGAGCGCAGAATTTCCAGCTCGGCATCGGTGTCAGTGGTGAATTTATTTATCGACACCACGGAAGGGATGCCGTAGACCTTTGACACGTTTTCCACGTGGCGTTCAAGATTGACAATGCCTTTTTCGAGTGCGGCAAGGTTTTCCTGCGTAATGGTTTTCAGGTCGGCGCCGCCGTGATATTTCATCGCGCGCACCGTCGCGACAATTACCGCCGCATCAGGCCGCAGGCCGGATTTGCGACACTTGATGTCGATGAACTTTTCGGCACCCAGGTCTGCGCCAAAGCCCGCTTCGGTGACCACGTAATCGGCCAGCTTCAACGCCGATTGCGTGGCGATCACACTATTGCAACCGTGGGCAATATTGGCAAACGGCCCGCCGTGGACAAAGGCCAAATTGTTTTCCAGCGTTTGCACCAGGTTCGGGGCGAGCGCGTCTTTGAGCAACACGGTCATGGCGCCATGCGCGTTCAAGTCCCGCGCTAAAATCGCTTTCTGGTCGCGCGTGTAAGCGACGACGATGCGGCCCAAGCGCTGCTTAAGATCTTCAATCGAGGTCGCAAGGCAGAAAATCGCCATGACTTCGGAAGCAACAACAATATCGAATCCGTCCTGACGCGGGTAGCCGTTGCCGGGCCCGCCGAGCGCGGCGGTGATTTCGCGAAGTGCCCGGTCGTTCATGTCGACCACGCGCTTCCATTGGATGCGGCGCACGTCGATGCCGAGTTCGTTGCCGTGGTGAATGTGGTTGTCAATCAGCGCGGCAAGCAGGTTGTTGGCGAGCGCGATGGCCGAAAAGTCGCCGGTAAAGTGCAGATTGATGTCTTCCATCGGGACGATCTGCGCATAGCCGCCACCAGCCGCCCCGCCTTTGACCCCGAACACCGGTCCCAGCGAGGGCTCGCGCAGACAGATCATCGCCTTCTTGCCAATGTAATTTAACGCGTCGCCGAGTCCCACCGTGGTCGTCGTCTTGCCCTCGCCTGCCGGCGTGGGGCTGATGGCGGTGACCAAAATGAGTTTGCCGTCCTTTTTCCCACTTAGCGTATCCAGAAATGGCAGCGAGACTTTTGCCTTGAAGTGCCCGTACGGCTCAAGGTGCTCCTCGCCTATACCCAACTTTTCCTGCGCAAGCTTGGCGATTCGCACCATCTTGCTGGCTTGGGCAATTTCGATATCACTTGGCATGCGTCATCCTTTGTAAAGTGCCTGGCTTTAATGCGCACTGGCGGTGAGCCCGGTGCCAAATGAAACACTTGCGCGTCAAGATCGATGCGTTTTCAATCAGAATGAAACGTCTGCGATTCCCCCGCGAGCAACTTATTGTATTGAGCAATCTTGATGCCAGCGTGGAAAGGCGCATCCCGATAACGTTGACGGCTTGCTGGCTTGGAGATTGCTCTACTTAACAAGCTCGACCACGATCGCCTGACAGCAACGCCGTGAAATAACGAAATAACGAGACGAGAAATAATGTTTGGTTTACCGATCCTTCGATGGCTACCCCAGATGCGTGAACCCGGCGCAATGCGCGCTGACGTGCTGGCCGGCTTGACAGGTGCCGTGGTGGTTTTGCCGCAAGGGGTTGCCTTTGCGACTCTGGCAGGCATGCCGCCGCAATACGGCCTGTATTCGGCGATGGTGCCCTGCTTCATTGCAGCAATTTTTGGCTCGAGCCGCCTGATGGTGACCGGCCCGGCCAACGCGATTTCGCTGATGACAATGAGCCTCGTGGTGCCACTTGCGATGCCGGGCACGCCGGACTACGTTTCGCTTGTGCTGACGCTTACTTTCATGGTCGGCATCACGCAACTTTTTCTCGGCCTTTGCCGCGCCGGAAGATTCGTCGATATTGTTCCCCATTCGGTGATCGTCGGCTTCACCGCAGGTGCTGCGGTGCTGATCATCAATAGCCAGCTTGCTCCTGCATTGGGGATCGAGCAAACCAGAGGGCTATCGATTATTGCCAACCTAAAAGCGCTGGTTTCAGGTTTGCCGGGCTTTTCTCCTACCGCACTCGTGACCTGTGTTGCGACTGCGTTGGCATCTGTGCTGTGGCGCCCCTGGAGCCGGGTCATTCCTGCCTTGCTCGTCGGGGTTCTGGCAGGCAGTGTGATCGGGCACTTCGCGTCGTCGCTAACATTCCTCGGTGGCGTCCTCAAAATGGTGGCGCCAATCCCCAGCGGCTGGCCACCACTGTCCTCGCCTGATCTGTCTATCGCAACTCTTACCGCGCTAGCCCTGCCAGCGCTGACGATGACGCTGATCGCATTGACCGAAGCCATGGCGATTGCGCGCGCGGTTGCAATAAAGAACCGCGACAAGCTCGATGCAAATCAGGAGATGGTCGGGCAAGGCCTGGCCAATCTGACCGGTGCCATTTTCTCGTCGTACCCGTCGAGCGGCTCGTTCAATCGCTCCGGTGTCAACGTGCATTCCGGAGCGAAGACCCCGTTATCGGCCGCCTTCGCGGCAATTTTTCTGGTGATCATCCTGATGATGGTGTCGCCGTATGTGACACTACTGCCGCTCGCCGTGGTGTCGGCGTTGCTATTCCTGGTGGCATGGGGCCTGATCGATGTCGCCGACATGCGACGCATCTGGCAATCCCAGCCGGAGCAGCGCGTGCCTCTCTTGGTCACGGGTATCGCCACCATTTCGCTCTCACTCGAGTGGGCGATCATACTTGGCATTTGTAGTGCGATCGCAAGCAAGCGATTTTGGCAACTACGGCGGCCGACATAGCTGGCATTTACCGACGTAGAGCACCATTTGGCGGGATTTGCAGAGCACTTTATGCCTGAACGCCGCGCCAGTGCTAGACTTTCTACTGGTTGTGGGTTTTCCAGCCAAATCGAATATTGAGCTTTCCTCGGTTGTTCGTCTTCCAACGGGCGTTGTTCATGCTACTTTTTTTTCCATCCGGTGAGCCGCCAGCCAATCCTTCAAGAACCGGGTCGGCGACTTATAACCTAGCG
>JAYVKG010000023.1:0-7629 GCA_043768625.1 Betaproteobacteria bacterium | reverse complement strand
CTCACCCAGGAAGAGTTGAGGGATTACCCGCGACCTGACGTGAAAGCCGATGACACCAAATCCGGCCGCGAGCGGGTGGTTCCCAAACGTCGTGAGGTCAGATAGATAACGGCCTATGGACTTGTCCCCTGTTTCCCGCGAATCGATGCGCCTGCCGGCACCGTTGCGCCTGCTGGTCGGAACATTCATCATCGCTTTCCTGCTGAACCTGTTGCCCTGGCGTGGTTTGGCGCTGCAGGTTTGCCCGGATTTTGTGTTGCTGATCCTGCTTTACTGGGCGGTCCAGCAACCACGATCGGTCGGCCAAGGACTGGGGTTTCTGCTCGGGCTGCTGATGGATGTTGCCGACAGCGCGCTGCTGGGCCAGCACGCGCTGATGTATGTGACCGCCCTATTTCTGGCGCAGATTTTTCGGGTGCGGGTGCTACAGCTCAGTTTGCCGGCGCAGGCATTGCATGTCGGTGCCATCCTGCTTTTGGCGCAACTGATCGGCGTGGCGCTCAATCTCTTATTGGGCCGCGAATTGCCGGGACCGTGGATGATAATTTCTCCGGTCGGCGGCGCTGTTTTGTGGCCCGCGATCAGCCTGGTCATTGCCCTGCCGGGTCTGCGGCGGCGTCCCGGCCAAAACATAAGTTAGATCATGATCGGCACCGCAATAAAAAACCGCGAAGTTGAATTAAACACCTTTCGCAACCGTGTTTTAGTGGCGGGTTTGATTATCCTGAGCGCGTTCGGCGCGCTGGCCGGGCGGCTGTTTTATCTACAGGTAATCAAGCGCGATTACTATCACACGCTGGCTGAAGCCAACCGTATATCCGTGGTACCGGTGGTGCCCAACCGCGGCATCATTACTGACCGCAATGGGGTGGTGCTGGCGGCCAACTATTCAGCCTACACGCTGCGCGTGATGCCGTCGAAAGTAAAAAATCTCGATGCCGCGTTTGATGCGCTGACCGGTATTGTTGATATCCAGCCGCGCGACCGGCGGCGCTTCAAACGCTTGCTGGAAGACAGCAAGAATTTCGAGTCGTTGCCGCTGCGCAATCGTCTCTCCGACGAAGAAATAGCGCGGTTCGCCGTTAATCGCTTCCGCTTTCCGGGTTTTGAAATCAGCGCAGGACTGTTTCGCAACTATCCATTCGGCGAAGTGGCTTCCCACGCCATTGGCCATATTGGCCGCATCAATGATGCCGACCTGAAACGCATTGAGACCAACAACCTGACCCTCAACTACAAGGGCACCGACCACATCGGCAAACTCGGCGTCGAGGGCAGCTATGAATCTGAGCTGCATGGCACCACCGGTTCTGAACAGGTGGAAATTGATTCCGGCGGCAGGGCCATGCGATCGCTGTCCAAATCAGAGTCCATCGCCGGTAATAATCTGACGCTCACCCTCGATATCCGGTTGCAAAAAATTGCCGAAGACGCGTTCGGTGATTTTCGCGGCGGGCTGGCGGCCATCGACCCTAGCAATGGCGAGGTGTTGGCGTTGGTATCCAAACCGGGATTTGACCCCAATTTATTTGTCGACGGCATCGATCCGCAAAACTGGGACCTGCTGAACAATTCGCCCGATAAACCACTGCTCAATCGGGTACTGCGCGGGACTTATCCGCCGGGGTCAACCATCAAGCCATTCCTCGCACTGGCTGCCCTGGAATCCGGCAAGCGCAGTCCTGCACAAAGCATCAACGACCCCGGGTTTTTTGCGCTGCCCGGCGTGGCGCATCGCTGGCGCGACGATAAACCCGGTGGCCATGGCAGTGTCAACATGCACAAATCGATCGTCGAATCCTGCGACACTTATTATTACCAGCTCGCCTCCGAGACCGACATTGACAAGACCGCCGAATTTCTTGCGCGGCTGGGTTTTGGCGCTAAATCAGGCATTGATATTGACGGCGAAATGGAAGGTGTTTTGCCCTCGCGTGCGTGGAAAGAAAAGCGCTTCGCGCGCGGCACTTCGGAAGCGCGCAAATGGTATCTGGGCGATAGCATCTCGGCCGGCATTGGTCAGGGCTATAACGCCTACACCCCGCTGCAGCTGGCTCACGCGGTGGCGGCCATTGCCAATGATGGCGTGGTGTTTCGTCCACGCCTGGTGCGCAGCGTCGCCAATGCGGCGACTGGCAAGGTCGGCACGCCCCTGACGCAAACCGCCACGCAACTGCCGTTCAAAGCCGAAAATATTGCACTGATCAAACAAGCGCTGATTGGTGTAAACAGCGAGGTAGGCGGCACCGGTTTACGGGTTTTTTCCAAAGCCGCCTACACCAGCGCCGGCAAGACCGGCACGGCGCAGGTATATGGCTTGAAGGGCGAAAAATACAAAGAAAGCAAAGTGGCGCTGCAGTTGCGCGACCATGCTTGGTATATCGCCTATGCCCCGGCGGACAAGCCGAGGATTGCGCTCGCGGTGCTGGTCGAGAACGGCGGCTTTGGTGCCGCTGCAGCGGCACCCATTGCCCGCGAGGTCATCGACTATTTTCTGCTGGGAAAAATGCCCGATCCGAAAAAACCCAAAGTCGTAATCGATGAGCTCAAGAACGGCGATTGAACGGGTCTTCGATGCGCTCACGCGGCGTCTGGACGGCCCGCTGATGGTGTCGATCATGGTGCTCGCGGCGTTGTCACTGGCGGTGGTGTATTCGGCGAGTGGCCAGTCGATGGATCGCGCTCTGGGACAGGCGCGCAATTTCGCGGTCGCGCTGATCGTACTGTGGGTGGCAGCCAACATTCCGCCGCAGCAGTTGATGCGTCTCGCCATTCCGATTTACCTCGCCGGACTGGGACTGTTGGTCGGCGTCGCGCTGTTCGGTGAAATCCGCAATGGTGCGAGACGGTGGCTCAACTTGGGATTTGCCACGATCCAGCCATCTGAAGTTTTAAAAATAGGCGTGCCGCTGCTGCTGGCCTGGTATTTCCACCGCAAAGAAGCCGGATTGACCATCAAGGACTACGTGATCGGCGGCATATTTCTGTTGATTCCGACGGCACTTATCATGCGTCAACCCGATCTGGGCACCGCCGTGCTGATTTTCTCCAGCGGGTTTTTTGTTATTTTTCTTGCCGGGTTATCGTGGAAACTTCTCATTTCCGCCGGCGTCGCCGGTCTGGCCGCGATGCCGTTCGCATGGAGCGTGATGCACGACTATCAGCGCACCCGTATCCTCACGCTGCTCGACCCCAGCACCGATCCGCTTGGCGCGGGCTATCACATCATCCAGTCAACCATTGCAATCGGCTCCGGCGGCGTGCTCGGCAAAGGCTGGCTAAACGGCAGCCAGTCACAACTTGATTTTATTCCCGAGCGATCCACCGATTTCATTCTCGCGGTGTTCGGCGAGGAATTCGGTTTGCTTGGCTTGTTGTTGCTGATTACCTTGTACATGATCGTCATCGGACGCGGCCTGATGATCGCGATGAGCGCACCAACCACCTTTTCGCGCTTGCTGGCGGGGGCCATCACCATGACCTTTTTCACCTATGCCTTCGTCAACATCGGCATGGTTACCGGCGTGCTGCCGGTAGTGGGCGTACCGCTGCCGCTGGTGAGTTACGGAGGCACGGCAATTTTGTCGATGTTCATGGGATTCGGAATACTCATGAGCATCGCAACGCATAAGCAACTGGTATCGACTTGAAGAGCATTTCCGCACGACTGCAAAACGCAGAACGCCAGTTGGCGGCTGTTTCAAGGCACTTGTGGCCGGAGAGGCCCGCCCTTGCTCGACTTACCCGGTTTGGTGTATTGCCGCTGGCTGCCGTGATGTTGGCATTTCTGCTGACCGCCTGCGGCAGCTTGTCAAGAAAAACAGACCCTGCAAAAGCTACGCCGGGTGCCACCACTTCCAAACCCGGCGCCTATTATCTCGACGACGGTCCCGGCGAGAATCCGCCCGCAAGCCTGGAGTCGATCGCCGATGCGGTGCCGCGGGCTGAAGCGCTGCATCGCGGTGCCAACCGCTCCTACACTGTGCTCGGCAAAACCTATGTGCCCAATGTGTCGAATGAACCGTTCCGGCAGCAAGGTGTGGCGTCCTGGTATGGGCGCAAATTTCATGGCCAGAAAACCTCGACCGGTGAGACTTATGACATGTATGCGATGACCGCCGCCCATCCGACATTGCCGCTGCCGTGCTATGTACGCGTGACCAATCCTGCCAACAAAAAATCGGTGGTGGTACGGGTGAATGATCGCGGGCCGTTTCTCTCGGAGCGCATCATCGATTTATCCTATACCGCCGCCGCCAAACTCGACTATGCGCAGCGCGGCAGTGCAGTGGTATTTATCGAACGCGTATTTCCAGGCGAAATTGCCGGCCCGACGGTCGCCTTCGCGTCGCCACCGGCGGCGCTTGGCTCCCCGCCGGCCGCCCTGGCCGTGATTTCCTCGCCGGTCATTCCTGAGCCGACCGGGCTCTATCTGCAACTGGGTGCGTTCAGCGGAAAGGAAAACGCGGAAATTTTCCGCCAGCGTATGGCGCACGAGCTTGACTGGAACCGCGAGCCGATCAAGCTGTCGCACAAGGACAATCTTTACCGTGTGCGCATGGGGCCCTATAAAACCCGCGAAGAAGCCGATGCCATTGCCGCGCGGGTCCGCAACTCGCATGATTTCTCACCCATCATCCAGCAACCTTGAAAGTAACTATCGCCGTGTCAATCAAAACAGTCGACGCGATTTTCCCCGCCTTTTTCCTCGCGGCCATCGCAACCTTCGCTATCTTTCCTGCCCCAAGCTTTGCACAGGTGCCGAGTCTCGCTGCCGATATCGTTGCGCCACCGATCGCCGCGCGTGCTTATGTACTGTTTGACGCGGGCTCAGGCCAGATTCTCGCCCAGCAAGCCGCCAGTGACCGCTTTGAACCGGCGTCTCTGACCAAATTATTGACCGCCTATCTTGCTTTCCAGGCCTTGCGCGACAAAAAACTCACGCTTACGCAAACCTTGCCGGTCTCCGAACGGGCGTGGCGCGCCGAAGGTTCGCGCATGTTCATCGACCCGAAGCAAACGCCAACGGTCGAGCAATTATTGCGTGGCATGATCGTGCAGAGTGGCAACGATGCTTCCATCGCGCTGGCCGAGGGCATTGCCGGGTCCGAAGACTTGTTTGTACAGATGATGAACAAGCAGGCCCAAAAACTCGGCATGAAAAACAGTAATTTCACCAATGCCACTGGTTTGCCTAATCCGCAGCTTTATTCGACGGCGGAGGACATTGCCATTCTTGCCCACGCATTGATACGCGATTTTCCTGCGGACGTCGGCTATTACAAGGAGCGCGAGTTTACCTATAACAAAATTTCCCAGCCGAATCGAAATCGCCTGTTGTGGCTTGACCCAACGGTCGACGGACTAAAAACGGGCCACACCGAAGCGGCAGGCTATTGCCTGACGGCGACGGCAAAACGGGGTGAGGGCGACAAAGCGCGGCGGCTCATTTCGGTGGTGCTCGGTACCAACTCGGATGTTGCACGCACGCAGGAAAGTCAAAAGCTGTTGAATTACGGATTCCAATTTTTTGATTCACAAAAACTTTACAAGAAGGGCGAAGCCATTGCGACCCCGGAAATTTTCAAAGGTACGCAAAACACCATCAAGCTCGGCTTTGATCGCGATATCTGGCTGACGTTACCCAAAGGCAAATTTGCCGGGATGAAAGCAACGCTTACCACCATGCAACCGCTGATTGCGCCGGTTTCACCAGGGCAACAACTGGGTATGATGAAATTGACCCAGCATGATAAATTGCTTGTCGACATTCCGGTGATGGCATTGGAGAATGTACCGGTGGCCGGGCTGCTGGGCCGCGGCTGGGATGCGATACGGTTGCTGTTCAAGTGACCATCACTCGCCTGCCATCCCGCCGATGGTCAGCCCTCGCCGTATGCGGTATGGATTGCTGTTTGAAGCCCGGAGAATATAAATGACCTCAGCACTTTGCCTTCCCACCGTCTATCTCAACGGCAAATTCCTGCCGATTGAAGAGGCAAAAATTTCGCCGCTGGATCGCGGCTTCATTTTCGGTGACGGCGTTTATGAAGTGATCCCGTTCTATGACGGATACGGCCTGCGTATGCGAGAACATTTAATGCGGCTGCAACGCAGCATGGCTGAACTCGACATCGACAACCCTTACGCGATTGAACACTGGCAATCGATGATCACCGCACTGATCGCCAAAAATGGCGGCGGCAATGTCGGCGTATATATTCAGGTAACGCGGGGCGTGGCCAAACGCGATTTCGCACCACCCAAGGGTTTGACGCAAACGGTCTTCATGATGGTCAATCCACTGGCCACGCCGCCAGCCGAAATTTATACCAAAGGCATTTCCTGCGTTTCCCTCGATGACAATCGATGGCTTAAATGCCACATCAAGTCGGTCGCTTTGCTCGGCGCGGTGTTGCTGAAGCATGAGTCCAACCAAGGCGGCTTTGATGAGGCGGTGTTGTTTCGTGACGGCTACCTTACCGAATCTTCGGCCTCCAATATCGCCGCGGTCAAGAACGGCGTAATTCTTTGTCCGCCGATGGACAACCTGATCCTGCCCGGTATCACCTATGAATTGATGATCGAGTTGGCACGTAAAAATAATCTGCCGCTGCAGACTGGTCGCGTTTCACGCCGCCAGGTCAAGGCTGCCGATGAGCTATGGATCATGTCGTCCACCAAGGAAGTGGTGCCAATCGTCATGCTTGATGAAAAACGTATTGGAACCGGTCTGCCCGGCCCCCTGTTCAAGCAAATGCATCAACTCTTCCAGCAATTTAAACGGTCGCTGTCGACAGCGTCGACATAAAGCGTTGGCGATGACGACCACACCCCATCCAAAAAAAATGAGCGGTCCAGCGCTGGAAAAGGCGGAAACGCTTCTCACTTTTCCCACGGCATTTCCCATCAAGGCGATGGGCCGCATGAAAAATGACAGTTCCGAGCAGAGCTTCGCCCAGGTGGTGTTAGCTGTGGTGCTGAAACATGCGCCGGATTTTGACGCCGCCAGCATCGAGATGCGTCCGTCCAAAAACGGCAATTTCATTTCCGTAACCGCCACCATCAACGCGCATTCCAAGGCGCAGATCGATGCAATTTATCTGGAGCTCACCGCCAATCCGTTGGTGTTGATGGCGCTGTAGTTTGCCACCACCCATCATCAGGCATTTGGGAGAAGTGGCATTTGAGCCAACCTGGCGCGCCATGCAAGTGGCCAACAAAGCGCGCACCCCCTCCTCCCCGGATGAAATCTGGTTACTGGAGCATCTGCCGGTATTTACGCTCGGACTTGCCGGCAAACCTGAACACCTGCTCGCGCCGGGCAGCATTGAAGTCATCAAAACGGATCGCGGCGGGCAAGTCACCTATCACGGTCCGGGGCAACTGGTGGTTTATCTCATGCTGGATCTTCGACGGCTAGGTTTTGGTGTCAAAGCACTGGTAAAACGGATCGAGCAAGCGGTGATCGATTTGCTGGCGGGCTATGAAATCAAGAGTTACCGTAAAAATGGCATGCCAGGTGTCTATGTGCTGCTGCGGGAAACCGATGCCAAGATCGCTGCCATCGGCCTGCGCGTCGCCAACCATGCGACTTACCACGGTCTGTCGTTAAACGTCGATATGGAT
>JAYVKG010000022.1:0-12539 GCA_043768625.1 Betaproteobacteria bacterium | reverse complement strand
GTCGCGAAAATACTTATCGCCGAAGGCTTTAGCAACCTCGAGGAAGTAGCCTACGTGCCGATCAGCGAAATGCTTGAAATCGATTCTTTCGACGAAGATACCGTCAACGAGTTGCGCCGTCGCGCGCGTGACGCATTGGTGACCGATGCAATCAAGTCCGAGGAAACAATTGAAACCGCGGCAGATGATTTGCTGGCGATGGAAGGCATGGATGACGACACCGCTCATTTGCTGGCCACCAAGGGCGTGCGCACCATGGAAGGCCTGGCCGATCTCGCCATTGATGAGTTAACCGAAATGACCGGCATGAAAGATGACCGCGCCAAGCAATTGATCATGACGGCAAGAGCGCCGTGGTTCGTGGAGCAGCCGGCGTAAAAACAAAGTAACAATTTGCACCATTTGTTTACGCGCTCCACCGCACCCCGCTCAACGACACAATCGACAGGATTCGAATGGCACTAACCACCATCGCACAATTTGCCAAGGAGCTCAAGCTCTCGGAGGAGCTTTTGCTTGTACAGTTGAAAGCTGCGGGCGTCGCCACCAAAACTGCCACCGATAGCCTATCGGAAGAAGACAAGACGCACCTCCTGACGTATCTGCAGCAAGCGCACGGTCATACCGAAGAAAAGAAAAAAATTACGCTCACGCGCAAGCAGACCACAGAAATCAAGAAGTCCGATGCGACCGGCAAGGCGCGCACGATTCAGGTGGAAGTACGCAAAAAGCGTACGTTTGTGAAGATCGAAAAGCCTGAGGTGGTGGAGCCTGAGTTGCCGGTCGAGCCGCCGCAGCCAATTTTGAACGATGTGGAACTGGCCAAGCGTCGCGGTGAGGAGGAACGGCAATCGGCATTGCTGGCCAAGCAGGCCGAAGAAAAAGCCAAAGCGCCACTCAAACGGCGTATCAAAAAAGGCGAGGAAGCTGTTGAAGAAGTCCCGGCGATCGTTGCCGAGATAGCGGATACAAGTGAAAAGAAAACGGCAAAACGGGTCATTAAAGCTGCGGCCACGACGGGCGAAACAGCGGCTCTGCCAGTGGCACCCGCCGCTGCGGCGGTTGAAAACCGCCCGCGGATTGGCGAGCGCGTGGTACTCAAAAAAGATCCGCCTGCCAGCGAGGGAACGTTGCATCGCCCGGTCTTGAAGCCGGGTGAAAAAGAAGCAAAGGCGGATAAGAAAACGGTCAAGAAAGCCGTCAAGCCTGCGGGCTCATGGTCAGACGATTTGGCAAAGCGTCGTGGCATCAAGACGCGTGGTGATGCCAGTGGCGGGCGTGATGGATGGCGCAGCCGCAGAGGCAAAGAGCGCCACGAAGATGATGAAGCGAGTAACTTCCAGGCACCGACGGAGCCGATCGTTCGCGAAGTGATGGTGCCGGAAACGATTACGGTGGGGGAACTTGCGCAAAAAATGGCCGTAAAAGCGGCCGAAGTCATCAAGATCATGATGAAAATGGGTTCGATGGTCACCATCAATCAAGTCCTTGACCAGGAGACCGCAATGATTCTGGTCGGTGAACTGGGACACGTTGCCAAGGCCGCAAAAGGCGACGATCCTGAGTCTTATCTGGACGAAGCTATTGTCCATACCGAGGCGGACATGGAAACTCGTCCACCGGTGGTGACGATAATGGGCCACGTCGATCACGGCAAGACCTCATTGCTCGACACTATTCGTCGCACCCGCGTGGCATCAGGTGAAGCCGGCGGCATCACCCAACATATCGGTGCCTATCACGTGACGACGCCCAAAGGCATGATTACCTTTTTGGACACGCCAGGCCATGAAGCCTTCACGGCGATGCGCGCGCGCGGCTCGCAAATTACCGACGTGGTCATCCTGGTCGTTGCGGCTGACGACGGTGTGATGCCGCAGACCAAAGAAGCGATTGCACACGCGAAAGCGGCAAACGTGCCGATCATTGTGGCAATGAACAAGATCGATAAGCCTGAAGCCAATGCGGATCGGGTAAAACAGGAATTGGTCGCAGAAAATGTGTTACCCGAAGAATACGGCGGCGACGTTATGTTTGTGCCGGTGTCAGCCAAGACCGGCGAGGGCATCGACAAATTGCTCGATGCCATTTTGTTGCAGTCGGAAGTGCTGGAACTAAAGACTGTCAAGAACGCGCCCGCCAAAGGTGTGGTGATTGACGCGCGTCTCGACAAGGGCCGCGGCCCGGTCGCAACTATTCTGGTGCAGTCCGGTACCTTGAGAAAAGGCGACATGCTGCTTGCCGGCGCAGTATTCGGGCGCGTTCGTGCCATGCTGGACGAAAATGGTAAACCGGTATTGGAGGCAGGCGCATCCATTCCCGTGGAAGTACAGGGTCTCACTGATGTTCCGGGAGCCGGTGGCGAAATGATGGTGCTGAACGACGAGCGCAAAGCGCGCGAAATTGCGCTGTTCCGACAAGGCAAATTCCGCGACGTGAAACTCGCCAAGCAAAGTGCTGCCAAGCTTGAGAATGCCTTTGAACAAATGGGCGAAGGTGCCACCAAATCGTTGGCGGTCATCATTAAAGCCGACGTGCAAGGTTCGTATGAAGGTCTGGCCCATGCGCTGGGTAAACTCTCCACCCCTGAGGTGAAGGTCAATGTGGTGCATGCGGCGGTTGGCGCGATCACCGAATCTGATGTGAACCTGGCCCTGGCATCGAAGGCGATTGTCATCGGCTTTAATACCCGCGCCGATGCGGCAGCACGCAAGCTGGTCGAGACTTCCGGTGTGCAGGTTCGTTACTACAATATTATTTATGAAGCCGTGGATGATGTGAAACTGGCATTGAGCGGCATGCTCTCACCGGAAATCAAAGAGAGCATTCTCGGTTTGGTTGAAATCCGAAATGTATTCAAGATTTCAAAAATCGGTGCTGTAGCCGGCGGCATGGTACTTGACGGGGTCATCAAGCGCGGTTCCACGGTGCGGGTGCTGCGCGAAGGCGTGGTGATTTTCACCGGCGAGCTGGATTCGCTGAAACGTTTCAAGGATGACGTGAAGGAAGTAAAGGCAAGTTTCGAATGCGGCTTGTCGGTGAAGAACTTCGCCGACATTGTGGTGGGTGATCAGGTTGAAGCGTACGAGACCGTTGAAGTCGCCCGGTCGCTGGCTTGACAGGCAGCCCCAGAAAGCTGGTCCATGCCAACAGACGCCCGTAACCGCAAAATTGCTGATGCCATCCAGCGCGAATTGGCAGAATTGATTCGCCTGGAAATGCGCGACCCCCGCGTCACCATGGTCACCGTGACCGACGTGGAAGTCGCCCGCGACAACGCGCATGCGAAAGTATTTTTCACCTCACTCGGTAGTGACGCGCAAGTTGAATCGTGCCAGCACGGCTTACAAAGTGCAGCTGGATTTTTACGCTCCCAACTCGCCAGTCGATTGACCATTCGCACTGTGCCGCAGTTGCATTTCGAGGTTGATGTGTCGATCGAACGGGGCGTACGCTTATCCAACCTGATCGACGCTGCCGTGGCGGATGACGCAAAACATTCCGATTGACGTTCTTCTCGAATAAAAGGCAAGACTTCAGCACTGGCGGGCATTTCAAGCCAAAAACGAAGATTCGCGTTTGACTTGTCGCACGTCTGGTCAAAAGAGAAAGGATGAAGAGCGGCAATTACGGTACCTTTCAGTTGCTAAGACTAAAGCAGAGACGGTCAAGCCACCCCTCACCGAAACACAACCTGTCCAGATTGAGCACCACAGCAGGCCGGGATTGAGTAATGAATCGATTGCCAAAGACGTCGGCTTCTCGCGGCGCACCATTGAACGCGAAGTGAGCCGCTGTGTAGGCCGGGCCCGCTACCGAGCCGCAAACGCCCAAGCACATCGCTGTCGGCGCGCCGCTAACAGCGCTGCCAGCCATCCCGCTGTCCTGCAGACGGTTTGGCTTCCCATTGAAGAGGCGATCAGACGCAAGCTATCGCCCGAAGAGGGCTTAAAGAATGTAAGTGCAACAACAGCGCAAGTGCCGTCTACCGCTATCTGCGAAGGTGCGGCAAGGCGCATCTTCGCAAGCAACGCCGGCACAACACGGCCAGCCAGAAACGTGGCGGCAAGGCGGGCCGGATGAAATGGGTTAAGCAAACCAAAAGTATCCATGAACGCCCGAAAGACATACTGACGCGAGACACCATTGGTTACCTGGAATGCGACAGCATTGTTGGCAAGCGCAACGAGCCGCACAAGAACGTGACAATCGTGGACAGACCACGGATAGTTTTATGTATACCCGGCCTTGCCGCTGCACTGGCTGCGCCGGGGCACAACTGGTGGTCTTTTTCTGCAAGCGCCGCGGCATCTGCCCCTCGTGCGGCACGCGGCGCATGGCAGAGGCTGCGGCCCATCTGGTGGACCATGTCATCCCGAAGTTGCCCATACGTCAGTGGGTGTTGTCGTTTCCGATTCGCTTGCGAAGTCTGTTCGCCGTCCATCCCGACTTGCTCCCGCCGGTGTTGCAGTTCATTCATCGCTCGATTACCACGGTCATCTTCAAACAGACTGGCCAGTAGCGCGATCAGGCCGCCACCAGCGCGGTCACGCTCATCCAGCGTTTCGGCTCAGCTGCGAACCTGAACATGCACCTGCATGCGCTGGTGCGCGATGATGTGTATGGCAGTCTGGATGCCGCAAATACCGCAGGCAGCACAGACGAGAGCACGCCCGTACCCGCCCGCCCTCGCACCCATCTTCCATCCCGCCGGTGCGCCCATCCACGCAGCGCTGGAAACGCTACTGGCCAAGATCATCGCGCGCCTATTGCGATTGTTGACCCGCTTGGGTCATCTTGTCGAGGAAGAGGGTGAGGCGTATCTGGCTGGCAGCGTCACCGATCCGGATGGCGTGATGACCCCCTTGCAAGCGGCCGCCACCCACTGCCGGATTGCGCAAGGCCCGCGTGCCGGGCAGAAGGTGCTGATCCTGCAACTCGCACCGCGCCGTCTGGAGGAAAGCGATGAATCCAAAGCGCTGTGGGCCAACGCCCACGGCTTGAGCCTGCATGCAGGCGTGCACGTTGTGGGCGATGACCGGCGCGGCCTGAAACAACTGTGCCGCTATATCACCCGGCCCGCGATTGCCAATGAGCGGCTGAGTGTGAACCGCGCGGGGCAGGTGGTATTGAAGCTGACAACAGCCTGGCGCGATGGCACCAACCACGTGATGGCGCCGATGGAATTCATGCAGCGTCTGGCGGCACTGGTGCCACGACCGCGATTACACCTGATCCGCTTTCATCGGGTGCTGGCTGCGCATGCGAAGCTGCGAAAGGCGGTGGTGCCGGTGCTGCCGGTGGCGACCGCACCGGCACACGCTAACGATTGCGACCACCTGCCTGCCGGGAGCGGGTAAGGGCGCATGCGTTGAGCGCAGTTGCTCAAGCGCGTGTTTGACATCGACATTAAACAATGCTCGCATCCTTACCCATCCGGGGCTGGCCGCACAGCCGCCTTCGCGTGCGCCGGCAGTGCGAGTGGAGCTGTTTGAAGCGGCTTGAGGCGACAATCCGGTTTGGTTTTAGACCGCGCTGGAGTGGCGTTCGGACAGCGCTCAAGTAATCGCCTGGCTGGGCTGGAATTCAGGCGGGCTGGTCGGGGAAATTGTCTGCGAAGTTTAGAAAACGGTGTGGTCATACCGTAACGCTGCTTGCTTGACCGCTCACCTGCCGGCCGATACAGTGATGAATTTTGAAAAAGGACGTTTGAAATTCCTATACCTCCAAACCGGAGTTGGGCACAATTTTTAAATTTCAACGCCGTTTTGTTGCGACAGTTCGTAATCGCGGTAGCCAAGGAAGGTGAAATGCTTGTCGGCCGTCCGCGATAAAAAAGTCCGCGCCTCATTCAATTCTTCAAGAGGTACGACCTTGGCGGCACCGCACATGTTCGATAGCATCTCAGCAATCTTTGCGCTCATTACCGGAAAATCCTCGACAGCGGCGCGTACATCCGTCAATACCGAGACCAAGCCATCACCAAGCGCCTTGATGCGCGTAGGATCGGTGAGACGTTCGACTTCGACATGTATCCACGACTCAACGCGAGCGCTGTCCTCGGCGCCTTCGGCATCTTGCGTCATCAAGCTTGAACAGTACGCCATGCTGGTCGCGCGTCGCGGCAAAAAGTGGGTGGAGTAAGAGCTGAATCGCGATGCCCTGCCGATTGATCTCCATCGCGATCGAATCGACCAGGAAGAGCATGTCATCGTTGACTAACTCGATGACAGTACCCGTAGCCTCCCAGCCGTTTTCAGACTGCTTTGAGTTGGAGCTGCGCATCTTAGGCGCACCACGCTGGAATTCGTTACCGAACCCAAGATGTGACATCGAAAGTGTCGCCCAGTCGGAAGCACTGCACGCCAAAAAGTCTTCTGCATCGACCTCATTGCAATAATGTGCGACAAACAGGTTGGTCAGATCAAGTTGAGCGGCGGGCACCTTGCTTGCGATCAGCTTCTTGATTTCAGCGAGCAGTGCGATTTTGCGAATTTTTGTCTGGGAGGACATGTCGACTTCCAGAGGTTTCTTTTTGTGAAGTCGAGATTATCCTAGAAGCGGCAGTTGGACGGGCGCGAATGCGCAGAAACAGGTGGTGCCCTCGCCGCCAATCGAACGTGTGACCCGCCCCGAAGGAGGGAATCGCGCATGATCTTCTTCATGAAGCCACCTGTAGATTTTATGAACTAACTGTGCTTACAGACATTGAAATTTTGATCATTACTGAACTTGCGACTTGTGGGCACTGAAGAGATATGCAACTCCGAATAACAGGCGATTGGATATCAAAAGCAAAACCCGAGGTCCTTCCCCAAGGACTGCCTCTGGCCACTGAATATCATTGATAAATATAACAAGTGCACCGTTGGCGCGATTTTCGGCTATTTTATGCCTGCGAACCGCGCCGATGCTCGATCCAATTGGATTGAATTGCACTCGATTAAAATGAGCTCCGCCCATAATGCAAGTGTAAAAAGGATTGTGAAATGCCGTTTCAGCAATACAAACCCACTTTGAGTCTGATGCCGACTCTTGTTGGCTTCGCCGTGGTTAGCACAATTTACATATTTTTTTGTGCGGCAAACGATATTTTCGATATGGCGGGAGATGCATCAGGTTACCTATTAGCCGCACAATATTTTTCGCCTTTCCAACCGTCGACACAGATGCTGCAGGCTTACAGCAGCGAAATCATTTATCCGCCATTATTTTCGCTGATCGTTGGTGCGCTTGGCGGTTCGGCGCTCGCGGCGAGTCTGACTGTTGTAGCCTCGTTACTCGGGGCATTTTTGGCGCTCTATTCATGGTTGAGGACGGAAAACCTAGGTTCAATTGCATCATCTGCGACAGTACTGCTTTTTGCCTTGATGCCGATAACATATGTAACCGCGCTGAATATCTGGACGGAAAATACATATTTGTTCTTCAGTTTAATGGCAGTCTTTGCCGTTTCACATGCAGAAACCGATCAGGAGCCGCGACATTATTGGCTTGCAGCCGCCGTAGCAGTGGCGCTGGCGGCACTTACAAGAGTTGCGGCTGCACCATTGGTTGCCGCCTTTTGTCTGTATCTTGCAATTAAAAGACCAACTGGATACCTGCGCTTTATCGCGGTTGCCGTCTTGCCATTTTGCATTTGGGCAATTATCGCCAAATCGAAGCAAATCGGCCTCGGTGGTTATACATCGCAGTGGTCGGCGTTCTATCAAGACGATGCGGTCCGCGTGCTACTGGAGAATATGAGTGGATGGGTAAGAGCACTCGTATTTTCGTGGAAGGTTGGATTTGTCGGAGACGTTGCGGGTACACCGCTTCCCGCCATTGTCGGCTTTGTCGGTGTCCTAGGCTTAGTTGGCTGGGCCTCCCGATTGCGCTACCTGAAGTTCGATGCGCTTTATGTGATGTGCTACATGGCGATGCTGTTGGCATGGCCTCATCCGGAGGAATCCTCGCGGTATGGGTATGTCATGGCACCATTCTTGATCACCTACGCAGTTTTATTTCTGGATAATTGCGCTGAAAAGATTAAGCGTGTTGCCTATTTTTCTCCGGTGTTCATCATGCTGTCTATTTGTCTTGCGATGGTGATACCGAGCCTTCTTGTCAACATCCAGCGTTATAGAATGTCTGTAGCAGAGGATTTGAAGGACGCGAGAAAAATGGAAGGTTGGTATTCGGACGACGGCGCGAGCACCGAATATTTGACCCCGTTGCGCCTCAAAATAATCGTGCATTTGAAATCGGTAGCTGGTCGAGTCCCCGAAAGCGATTGTATTTTTTCGGTTAAGCCAACTGTGGTGTCGATTCACACCGGTCGCTCCAGTTTCGCCCCGCCGCTTAATACTGCCGACGACGCCGAATTTGAAAAAGGCTTGCAGCGATGCAGATATGCGTATGTGATCGGCTTAGCGTTCTCCAATCGACCAAGGCTCTATCCTTTGGGGAGACTTCATGACCGTGCACACATCGTTTCTCAGGTAAGCATGGGGAATGGGTTGAATACCCACTTAATCGGTGCTCTGGTTGAAATCATGCCGAAACAATCCGATTAACCTTAACTCTCCGCCAAAACCCATGACACGACTTTATTCTCTGTTGCTAACGATGCTTTGCGTATTGCTCGTTGCCCTTGGACAGGTATTGTTCAAAATGGCGGCTATCCGTAGTCAGGTCGCCAGCGGCGCTTCTGCGTGGGAACGCTGGTTCAACTTGCCACTGTTGTTTGCATTGATTATTTACGGAGTGGCAACGTTACTATGGATTTGGGTTCTGCGAAGTGTCGCATTAAATGTCGCATACCCGCTTTTCGCACTCGCGTTCATGATCGTGCCGCTGCTCGCGTATTTTTTCCTGAATGAACCTTTATCCGTGCGCCAGCTCATTGGAGGCGCAATCGTCGTGATTGGCGTCGCAATCTCTTATGCATGAGAGCGCCACGATCCGCGTCGGAGTTGTAATTCCCTGCTATAGGGTAAAAAATCAGATTCTGGATGTAATCGCGCGAATTCCTTTAGCAGTCGTAGAAAAAATTTACGTCATCGATGACTCTTGTCCAGAAGAGACCGGTACTTATGTGCTCGCAAACGTCACAGATCCACGGCTAGTTGTGATCACGCACGCAGTCAACCAAGGTGTAGGCGGCGCTATGGTATCTGGTTATCTCGCTGCCATTGCCGATGGGATAGATATTATCGTCAAGATCGATGGCGACGGACAAATGAATCCTGCATTGCTGCCAACATTCATTGCGCCTATCGCCGAAGGCAGGGCAGACTACACCAAAGGAAATCGTTTTTTCGAGCTAGAGTCGTTGCGCTCGATGCCAACAATCCGGCTGATGGGAAATGCTGCCCTCTCGCTGATCAATAAGTTGTCTACCGGATACTGGGACATCATGGATCCTACCAATGGGTACACGGCGATCCATGCCCGGATTGCGCGCCGCATTCCATTGCCCAAGCTTTCAAAACGTTACTTTTTCGAAAGTGACATACTTTTTCGCCTTGGCACGTTGCGCGCAGTGGTTGTGGATATTCCGATGGACGCCGTGTATCGCGGTGAGCCGTCGAGCATGCTCGTCAAATATGTCGCCCTGGACTTTATGGGCAAATATATCAGCCGCATATTCAAGCGGATTTTTTATAGCTATTTTCTACGTGATTTTAATGCAGGCACCGTCATGACATTGCTAGGCTCGACGCTATTTTTATTTGGATTTGTATGGAGTCTGGTACATTGGATCGATAGTTTGTCTATAGGTGTTGCCGCCACGAGCGGGACAGTCATGGTCGGTGCGTTACCAATCCTCATCGGTGGACACTTGCTTATCTCAGCCGTAAATTTCGACATCGCCAATGTCCCACATCGCTGCATACACAAGCTGCTGGATTAATGCGAGAAAAGTGGGAGCAATTTTTGTAAAAAATCATTGTGCGTGAACGCCAAACAGCTCATCATCAACGCCGCACCAAATCAATCTTTAGCTGTGTAGTGGCCTGCAAAAATCTGATAGGCCAAGGAGTCGAAAACGAAACATAGAAATCGCTGCAAAAGATTGCGATTTTGCGATGGGCTACATTTAGTTTATCGCGGCCATAATTCATTAGAAACTCGGTGGTGTCCTCGACACGAATCGAACGTGTGGACCCTCCCCTTAGGATAAGGATGTTCTATCTACTGCGCTACGAGGGCGGTGATTCTTCGGCAAACCGCTATCGCGCAAAAGTTTTACGCGTAAAAAGCTGCGCTACCCAACTCTGCAACCTGCGCGCCAAAAATTGTGCTTTCGGGTGAGGGTTTGCAGCTTGCCTCGGGTCAGCCGCGCATTATTGCATTTCGGCATTTCGGCATTTCGGCATTTTGCCTTGTGGCCTTTCGCCGCGCGTGCCTTGCGGTTTTATTCATCCTTTATTATTGATTGTCACTTCGCGATGCATTGGCTCTGGTTGGTGGCTTCGGCTTCACCTTTGGAAGTATTCCTTATAACCCTATGGGATTGGTTTCGTCGTTGCCGTTGCATCAGTTGTGGCTACCATGATTGGTTTCAGGCTTTAGAAACTGCCCGTCCGCCCGCTGCCCTGTCCAATTGGCCAATCAGCAAAATCAACAATAAATGCGTCTGCCCCGTCCAAGTGTCCGCAAAGAAAAATCGACAACAAATGCCGCCGACTTTCAACTCAACTGCCGCCGCTTCGCCACATTCGCTGGGCATCCAGCGCTTAAAGTTCAAGCTCCAATCGGTGGCTCTCCCGTTTTTCAAGCATTTCATCGGCTGGATGCGAGCTCTATCGCGGACAGTGATTCGTCCGTAGCTGCTCTGGTTTTTCCTCCGTCTTCGTCATCTACCGTTGCAAATAAAACTCCGTCAACAATCCATCCCAAGCCGTGAAGCATTGCACCTGCTTCGGCACTTGGATATACGGATCGATCCTGTCTCATGCCTCAACCGGTGTCTGCCCGCCAAGATGCTGATGCGGCCTGACATGGTTGTACCAAGTCGAGAACTGACCGAGCGCGACATTCAATTCATGGATGTTGCCCGCCTTCCATTGATCCAGCTTGCATCTGCTTCATTTTGCGCACCACACGCAGGGCAGAAGCAGCCAAGTTTTGGCCGCTTCTGCTCAGTTTTTTACGAGTTGAACCGCCGCAGCCGAATTTTCAAACTGGCCGTCTGATTGCATGCCGTCCGGTTGCACAGCTGCCAGCAAGGCATTTGCAACAAAACCGGGGGTAACGTAGCTTGCCCGTTGTTGGCTGATGTGCGGGCCGCCGTTCATAATCAGCAATCACCGCACGCGCGTGCTGCTCTTGATGCAACTGTGAAATCCAAAGTTGCAGATAGGCCGAGCCCATTGGCACTTCGCCGAGTGTCGCCGTCGCGTATTCATTGCAAATATGCACGGCGATCCCGGCATGCTGCAGCAGGTCGCGCACGAGATGCGAGTCGGCCGCCCTTTTTCACGATTTGTCACTCTAGCCGTTGACGCGCGCCAACTTCTAAAAACCCTGTCGTACCGGCAAAGGCCGGTATCCAAGTTTTACAAGTAATCGATACTGCATAAAACTTGGGCCACTGGTAATTTGTTGACTACACCGCGTTGATGGTTGATGGCAGAGTCGCTTTCACGGGAGGCCAACATATTGCATAGACCTACAGTATTCAAACGCCGTCATCAACGGTCACCTGCCCAGTGTCGCGGTCTGCCGCATCTGTAACCCCGGCTCGTTACCAGCGCCGCTGTGCCGAAGAAACCACGCACTACTGCCTGATGCAAGCACACCTCGACACCTTCCCCGCCTTTGTTGATCAGGAAGCGGGCGGTACAGGCCTGCCAACCTTTGTCACCGACGAGTTCGATGCGTTTCTGGCCTGCGGCATCGAGCCCACGGCTTTCTGCGCCTACGCTGCGACGGCTGCGCCGGGGCGCAACTGGTGGCCTTCTTTTTAAGCGCCGCAGCATCTGCCCCTCGTGCGGCACGCGGCGCATGGCGGAGGCTGCGGCCCATCTGGTGGACCATGTCATCCCGAAGGTGCCGGTACGTCAGAAATTGTCCGCGAAGTTGAGAAAACGGCGCGGTCTTACCGTAATGCCGCATGCTTGACCGCTCACCTGCCGGCCGATACAGTGATGAGTCTTAAAAAAGGGCGTTTGAAATTCCTCTACCCAAACCTATTGCTGCGTAAAACTAATTACGCAACCGTTCCCTCAGTCGTGAGCTTCAAGGCGAGATCGACCCAATGCACACAACGAAATTGACCACCAGGAAAGATGAAGTCCGGACGGCAGGGATCGAGTTCAGGTATGCGGACGACAAGATCAAGGTAAAGACGTTTGGCTTTGACGCTTTGGGAACATTGTTGTGGTCTGATTTGTTTGCCCTTAATTGGCAGCAGCACGGAGCCTGACCATGTCGACCGACTCTGCAACAATCGTCGAGCTGAATGGTGTTTCAAAATCATATGTTGTGCGCGGCGGTCAAACCTGCCACGCCTTGCGCGCGATCACGCTAAGTATCAAAGCTGGTGAGTACCT
>JAYVKG010000021.1:0-5055 GCA_043768625.1 Betaproteobacteria bacterium | reverse complement strand
GCCGGTGTGGTCCGGCGGAACCACAGCGCCAACCAGAATCCGCGCAATGTCAGGTCGCGAAACACGAATGACGACGGTGACACCACACAGGCATCGCCACTCATCATGCCGTAGTTCACCAGCACGCCCGCGTCCGCGAGGCAACTGGCGAGATTCTCGGTAGCGGCACCGCCGACGGCATCGATGCCGAGACGAATTTTTGCGCCTGACGTGCTGTCCGCGACGCGCTGCGCCAAGTCGCCACCCTCGACCAACACCACATCACCTCCCATCGCCCTCACCGCGGCCACGGCGGATTGACGCCGCACAACGTTGACGGTTTTCAAGCCGCGAATTTTCGCCAGTTGAATCAGGTATTCGCCGACACCTGAATTGGCCGCATTTTGTATCACCCATTCCCCCGTTTGCAGATCGACAAATTCTTTTAGCATCAGATAGGCAGTCGGCGGGTTCACCGTCATCATCGCCAGTTGCAGCGGGTCGGCAGCGTTCGGCAATGGCATCAACTTATCCGCATCGGCAACCATGTGGGTAGCCCAGGTGCCTCCGCCAACCGGCAGCAGCACCGTTTGGCCGACCGCTGGCGCAGAGACACCCGGTCCACAAGCTGCCACTACGCCAACCCCTTCATTGCCGCCGACTGCGGGCAACGGCGGCAACATGCCGTAGACACCGGTGAGGGTGAGCAGATCCGACGGATTGATCGGCGCGGCCAGCACTTTGATCAACACCTGCCCTGACGCGAGTGGCGGCAAGGTAAAGTCGGCGGCGGCAATGGATGCCTGCGGGATCGGTCCGCGTTCTGTGTACTGGGCACGCTGCATAAAAAATCCTTTACGCTGTTCGGGGTGGAGGTTGTAACGCTGACCGCAGGTAACCGGAAACAGCGGCAAGTTTCCTTTTCAAAACCGCAACGCAACCGGTGCGGCTCCTGCCCGCCATCATCGGTCACGCAGCGCGATCCCAGCTGCAGTTGGATCGCCGTTGCCAATCGTATCCAAAATACACCGGATCGACGACGCAGACCAGTCGATCATAAAGTGTCTTGGTGTTCAAAGTGTCTTCAGCGCCGGCGCGGGCATGATGCGCGCCTCCTTGATCGGTAAATTGGAAAGGGCCGCGAACATCGCGAGTGCGATATCGGCGTACCACATCCAATCGTAACTGCCGCGCTGGGTGATGGCAATACCACCAAGCCACGCGCCAAAAAAACCACCTATCTGGTGAGAAAGTAATGTCAGACCAAACAGCGTGCTCAGATATCGCGTGCCAAACAGCTTGCCGACCAAGCCCGCGGTAGGGGGGACCGTCGCGAGCCAAGTAAGACCCAGACCAGCGGCAAACAAATAAAAGGTGGTGACGGTCTTGTCGCTAGACAGATAAACGATGATCAGGATCGCCCGCGAAAAGTACATCCAGAACAGGATGTACTTGCTGCGATAACTTTGGGTACCCCAGCCGACCACAAGGCTGCCGACGATGTTGGTCAAACCAATGATCGCCAGCGACCAGCTGGCGACCTGCGCAGGAAGCCCGCAAAGTTGCACTTCGCCAGGCAAGTGGGTGACCAGAAATGCGATGTGAAAGCCGCAGGTAAAAAACCCGGCGTGCAGTAGCTGATAACTTGGATCGGTGAGTGCCTGCCGCACCGCGGCGATCAATGTTTGCGCGTGCGCGGTGGATACTGAAGCCGACGGCGCGGAGGCAGCACTGAAGGTCGCGGGGTGCGCAGTTTCGGGTCGACGGCGCAGCACGCGGGCCAGTGGCATGACGACAATCGTAACAATGGCGGTTACCCACATCGCCACCATCCATCCGAATGCGCCGATGAGCTTTTGCAGCACCGGTGCAAACACGAATTGGCCGAAAGAGCTGCCTGCATTGATGATGCCTGCCGCCATGCCGAATTTTTCGGCTGGAACGCGTTGTGAAACCGCGCCAATCAGCACCGAGAAGCTGCATGCACCGGCGCCCGCCGCACTCATGATGCCGATGGAAAAAATGAGTCCGGCCGACGTGCTCATGTAAGGGGTGATGGCGGTGCCAACGGCTAGCACCACGAAGCCTGTCACCAGTACGCGCCCCGGTCCGTAACGATCAGCGACCGCACCGGCAAATGGCTGTACCGCCCCCCACATGAATTGCCCGACCGCCATCGCAAAGCTGATGGTCGCGATGCCCAGACCGGTAGTCGTGTTGAGCGGCGAAACATACAAGCCCATTGATTGTCGCGACCCCATGACCACCATCAGGATTGCCGCCGCGACCAGGGTAACGGCCCAATAATGCTGATGTCGACTGTGCATAATGTGGGGGTACTGTCGTAATTTGCGGGATGGGTGCTAGGGTACCCGCTCCGGTTGATACTGTGAAGGCGGGCCATCTGCATCTGCCGCCGACACCATCAATTTTTCCTTGACAAATCAACGGCTTTCGCGTACCTTTCTCCACGCAGTCGCATTCGCAGTGTATGCAGTTAATTTGTGCTGAAGTACTCGCTCATAGCAGAGCCCGATTCTTTGTACCATTTACGCTACCTGATGTCAGTAAGGCTGCCTTTCCGCTGGGGAGTTTCCTGGTGTTTGTTTTTAAGGAATTAACATGAGTACAGGTACCGTTAAATGGTTTAACGACGCTAAAGGTTTTGGTTTCATTACGCCGGACGGCGGTGGCGAGGATCTTTTCGCACACTTTTCGGCTATTGATGGCAATGGCTTCAAATCACTAAAAGAAAACCAAAAGGTTTCTTTTGAAATCACGACCGGCCCTAAAGGCAAGCAAGCTACCACCATCAAGCCACTGTAATTGGTTTTTTGCGACCGGTAGCAGCAGTATAAAAGCGGCGGCAACTTTCGGGTTGCCGCTTTTTTTTATTTGTTTTGAAACGTCGAGTTGAACCCAGCACGGCGTTTTTTGGATTTAACTTTCTGCGAAGCTACGCAAGTCCTTCGAGGAATTGCGAAATTGCGGCACGTGCGTCTGGTTCGTTCAGGGTGGGAGCGTGGCCACGTCCGGCAATGCCTATCGAAATTAAATGCGGCATACGGCGCGACATCTCGGCTACCGTCGTCTCTGAAAGAATGTCCGACGATTGACCGCGTATTACCAGCATTGGCTTCTCACGCACCAGGTCAAAAAGTGGCCATAAATTTGGTGTGGCGGTGCCGGCGGCGAGCCCTTGTGAAATGGCAGGATCATAATCGAGCATCGGCACCCTGCCTTCCTGCACGTAAAGGTCGCGCGCCATTGAGTACCAATGGTGAGGGGTGAAATCCGGAAATGCGGATCCATTGCTAATGACGGTTTGCTGCACCGCCTCATCCCAGTTGTTGGCCGGTGCGGTTTTGCCGACGTAAGCCGCAATACGTGCAACACCACGCGGGTCTATTTCCGGCCCGATATCGTTCAGCACTGCGGCCTCTACGCGCTGCAGGTCGGATGCCATCATCAACAGCGCCATCAAGCCACCCAGCGAAGTCCCGATGACAATTACCTTGGGAATCTCGAGTAGGTCCAGAAGCGTACCCATGTCGCGGGCATATTGCTCGGGCCGGTAACGCGTGGCGTCGGCATCGCGTGCCGAGCGACCCCGGCCGCGCTGGTCCGGACAAATTACCCGATGGCTGCGCTGGAAATCATTCGCCAGTACCGAAAAATCTTTGCTGTTTCGTGTTAATCCGGGCAGGCAGAGAAGGACGGGTGCAGTGGTATCGGGTCCGGGGTAATCGCGTGCATACAACCGTAGTCCGTCGTCGCTTTGGTACAAGACATCGATATAGTTCATGAGTGGGCGTGAAAAGATTTAGAATAAAAAAAATTCAAACTGAGCAATTTATGAATGTGACAAAGGCAGCGGGCCAGGGTGGTCGGGATCTTTATGAGTGACCGCCCGTGAAAATACGCCGCGACGATGGCAAGAGCGCGAGGCCTGGCAGTCGCCGTGGTACCAAGCCGCCGCTCAATCCAAAGCGCGCCACGGTCGGTCGGCCACGCAAGGCGGCCGGCAAAGTTGATGCGGCGGACCGCATCCTCGACGCCGCCGAGGATTTGTTTTCCAAGCGTGGTTTCGATGGCGTCACCATTCGTGAGGTGGCCGGTTTGGCCAATGTCGATGCAGCGCTGGCACATTATTATTTCGCCACCAAGCAAGGCCTGTTTGACGCTGTTCTGGAGCGCCGGGCCGAATTGGTTTTTTCGGAAAGAATGGACGCATTTGATGCCTACGAGGCCCTGCATGGCGACAGCGCCACGGTTGAAGGCGCTGTCGCCGCCTTTTTGATTCCGCTGCTGGAGCGCGCGCGCAAAGGCGATGATGGCTGGAAAAATTATTTTCGCCTGATTGCGCTGGCTAACAACGATGCCTCCCATGTTGCGCAGTCGATCATGTCTTATTTTGATCCGCTGGTGCATCGGCTGATTGCGGTAGTCAAGCGCGCGCTGCCCGATGCCCGGGAAGAAGACCTTTTCTGGTGTTTTCATTTTCTGACCGGAGCACTCACGCTAGCTCTTTCGCGTACCGGGCGTCTCGACCGCGTTAGCGGCGGGCTTTGCCGCTCGGATGATCTCGCGTCGATAGAACCGCGAATGGTTGAGTACTGTGCGGCCGGCTTCCGCAGCGTTTGCACGCATGCCCCGAAACCGGCCGCTCAGTAACGCCGGCGACGGTGTTCCCGCCGCCGGGCGGGTCAGAACTTCAGGGTGACGGAGGCCTTGACAATACGCGGATCGCCATAGAATGCCGTGATGGAGTTGGAGAACGCGCCGAACGCATAGCCAGCTACCTTGTATCGCTTGTCGGTCAAATTGCGGCCATTCAGTGCGACCTGTAACTTGTTGTCCTTGCTGGTCCATACCAGACCGGCATCCCATAGTGAATAACCCTGTTGCACCAACTGGATGTTCTGGGACACGGCAGCGTCCAGCGAAGCGGCACCGCTCAAGCGCACAAATTCAAACTGGTTTACTTTGCTCTTGTACGACACACTGCTGGACACCGCGAAGCCACCAGCCCTGCCGAAAATCATCATTGGCCATTCGTAGGTCGCGGTAACGCTG
>JAYVKG010000020.1:0-5627 GCA_043768625.1 Betaproteobacteria bacterium | reverse complement strand
TGCTCATCCCACGCCATTTCTCCGGCCACCCAACCTATCAAGGCAGCGCCGATGGTGATGACAACCGGAAATTTTTCCATTACCTTGATAAGAATGGTGCTGGCATAAATTATCAGTGGAATACTGATTGCCAAGCCGATCATGACCAGCAGCCAGTCACCCTTGGCGGCTGCCGCCACCGCGATCACATTGTCGAGGCTCATCACCAGATCCGCTATCAGGATAGTCCTGATGGCATCAAACATCGACGCATGGGTCTTGATCCCGCCATCACCATCCTCCTCGTCCACCATCAGTTTGACACCAATCCAGATCAGCAGCGCCGAACCCACCAGCTTTAACCAGGCAAATTGCAGTAACGCCACCGCAAAAATAGTCAACACAATACGCAGCACGATGGCCGCCGCGCTGCCCCAGAAAATGGCCTGTTTCTGCTGGGCTGGTGCCAGACTCCGCGCGGCCAGTGCAATTACCACCGCGTTGTCGCCGGAGAGAATAATATTGACCCCAATTATCTTCAGCAAAGCAGTCCAGAACAGCGGTGTCAGGATATCCATGGTGGCGATTGTCGAGTCTGGTTAACGAAGAGCCATGCGTCTGGCGCGTCTAGAAGATAGAATAAGTCATCCGAATCTCGGTGACGAACATTAATGTGTTATGCGCACTATCTATAATATCCTCGCGGGCCGTTTAAAGCGCGATACGTCGACGCAGCGGCATCTTTTTTACGCCCCACCGTTGGCGCTTGCATTGATGCTGGGCAATATTATGTTCGCGCAGGCGCAGGTTGCGCCATTGCCGCCATTCGCTGCGGCGGGCTCGACAACGTTGCCTGTTGTTCGGGGGGCCGCTGCTTCGGCGGCCGGCACTGGCTTATCGAATGCCGCGCCATCACTCAACTTTCCAACACAAATTTCTGCAACCGACAACGATATTCTCGCCGCGCGCGACGCCTTCGACAAACGTGACCTTAAATCACTGGCTGTCGCAAGGGATCGAGTGAATAACGCGGTTGCGTTATCGCATCCGCTTTCCCAATACGTACAGTACTGGTGGCTGTCGGCAAATCTGGCCGGCGCCAGTGGGTTTGCGGTAAGCAACGCTGCTGAAATACGTGCATTTCTGAATCTTCATCCGCATTCGGTAGTGGCGGACGGTCTGCGACGCGAATGGCTCAAGATTCTTGGCAGGCTCGATCAGTGGGAACGTTTTGCTGCCGAGATAAACCTGGTCAACACCGATGATCCAGAAATCACCTGCCATCACTGGCGTTATCGCCTGGTTCGGCAGGACCGTGATGCACTAGCCGAAGCGAAGTCGTTCTGGAATTCCGCACGTGCCGCCCCCGATGCGTGCATGGATGTTTTTGCACGTCTCGCCGCAGAGAAAATGTTGCCCATTGCGGACGTCTGGGCGCGGGTGCATCGACTGCTCGAAAACAATCAGCTTGGCGATGCCCGGAAAAGTGCGGCGCTAATCCCGAATATCGCGGTGAATTTTGAGCGTTCGACCACCGTCATTGGCCAAAATCCGCTGCAATATTTGCAACGTGAAAAATTGCAGCCCGGGTCTCAAATGTCGGTGGAATTATTCCTGTTCGCCGTTACCAGGCTCGCCCGAACCGACGCTGCGCAGGCGGCGCTGATATTGGAATCACGCGGCGACAAACTGGCCCCCGCCGAACTTGGTTACGCATGGGCGCAAGTCGGACTTTATGGCGGCATGCAACATGACAATGGCGCACTGGCTTGGTTTGAGCGAGTCGCAGCTTTCCCGCTCAATGATACCCAGGCAAACTGGAAAGCCCGCGCCGCGTTGCGGGCGGGTGACTGGCCGCGTGTGCAAGCAGCCGTCAGCGCCATGTCGGAAGCGGAGCGACGCGAATCGGTTTGGCGCTATTGGCTGGCACGCGCGGCGCAGGAAACCGGTGGTGCTGAAGCGGCGCGGGGGCTGCGCGAGGTGCTTGCCGGTGAGAATAGCTTCTACGGCGTGCTGGCCGCCGAAGAACTCGGTCTGTCGCATAGCCCCGATTGGCAGGGCTTCAAACCGTCCCGCGCCGATATCGGCGCGGTAATGCAGCGTCCAGCGATCGGGCGGGCCCTGGCTTTTTACCGGCTCGACATGAAAAACGAGGGCTTGCGTGAGTGGCAGTACGGAATTCGCAACATGAATGATCAGGAACTGCTGGCGGCGGCCGAAGCGGCGCGATTGGCGAATGTTCCAGATCGCGCCATCAATACTGCCGAAAAAACGCTGATGGTTCACGACTTTGCGCAGCGTTTTCCAACGCCGCACCGCAACGAATTGGGCGTGCAGGCGCGGGCGCAGGGTCTCGACGAATCGTGGATTTACGGCCTGATCAGGCAGGAAAGCAGATTTATGGCCGACGCGAAATCGCGGGTGGGTGCCGTGGGCTTGATGCAGTTGATGCCCGCAACTGCAACGTGGGCCGCGAAGCGCGTCAGCATGGATCGCTTTTCACTCGCGAAAGTAAGCGAGGTGCCGGTCAATCTTAATCTTGGTTCGTTTTACCTTCGTCACGTCCTCGATGATTTGGGCCACCCGGTTCTGGCCACTGCCGGGTACAACGCCGGACCTGGACGGGCGCGACGGTGGCGTGCACCGCTGCCGCTCGAGGGGGCCATTTACGCGGAAACGATTCCGTTTGCAGAGACGCGGGATTACGTAAAAAAAGTCATGGTCAACGCCTGGTTTTATGCGGATCAGGCCGGTGCGACTCGCAGGCGCTTGAAGGAAATGATGGGAATAGTGCCGGGAAGCAGCCAGGGAAGTATCGGTATAAGCAGCCTGGCCGGCATGGCCCTGAAGAATAGGCTGCCTTGAAAGTTGGGGCACCCAACCCATCACAAAACAACCCAAAACTGGATTACAGAATGATCATCAACAATGTCCTGCTAATAGGTGGTAGCGGCTTTATCGGAGCGTCGGTAGCCGAGCAACTGTCCGCACAGGAAATCTTTGTGACGGTGCCCACGCGTCGGCGCGAGCGGGCGAAACATTTGTTCCTGCTGCCGACCGTAGACGTGGTCGAAGCGGATATTTTCCAAAAGTCCGAACTGGAGGAGTTGACTCGTCACCACGATGCCGTTATCAATTTGACCGGTATTCTACATGGCGATTTTGAGCGCGTGCATGTGGCATTGCCTAAAATGGTGGCCGAAGCCTGTGTAACCACCGGTACCACCCGATTCATCAACATGAGCGCGCTCAATGCCGACATCAACGCGCCGAGCGAGTACCTGCGCTCACGCGGTCGCGGCGAAGCGGCGGTGTGGGCCGTTGCCAGGGAAAATCCAGCACTGGACGTCACGATGTTTCGGCCCTCGGTGGTTTTTGGTGAGCGCGACAAATTTCTGAATTTGTTTGCGGGCCTGGTCAAAATATTTCCAATGATTCCGTTGGGGTCTGCGGACGCCACATTTCAGCCAGTTTGGGTGGAAGACGTCGCCCGTGCGATCACGGTAAGCATTAATCATCCGGAGACCAAAAATCACACCTACCCGCTGGTCGGACCGCACATTTATACGTTGCGGGCGCTGCTGCAGTTTGTAGTCGCCGCGATGCACAGGCGTCGTTTGATCGTGGGCCTCGGCCCCTCCCTGTCGATGTTGCAGGCGCGTGTGTTCGGCATGCTGCCGGGTAAATTGATTACGGTTGATAACGTACTGTCCATGCGTCTTCCGAATACCTCCGATCAGCCGTTCCCGGCGATTTTTGGTCATGCTTCGGCAATGGACGAGGTGGTGCCTTCTTACCTTAATCCCGATGGCGCTGGAAACAATGGCGGCGGGCGCGCGAGATACCGCCAATTTCGCAATGCGGCGGGGAGATAGCGCGATGTCACTCACCCTGGTGATTGGCAATAAAAACTATTCCTCATGGTCGATGCGGCCGTGGGTATTGCTAAAGCAGTTTGGCATTCCGTTTGAAGAGATCATGCTCAAATTTGAGAGCGCAGAATGGGCTGCGCGCATTGCCAGCTTTGCGCCTTCTGGCAAAGTGCCGACACTCTGGGATGGACAAGCCGGGATAAACACCACGCTGGCAGTATGGGAAACAACCGCCATCGTCGAATACATCGCTGACCAGTTTCCGCAATTCAACATTTGGCCTCGTGACCGGGCGGCACGTGCGATGGCACGCGCCCTTGCGGCAGAAATGCACGCCGGCTTTCAAGCATTGCGTGGCAACATGCCCATGAACATTCGTTGCCGGTATCCGGGCAAAGGCATGAACGCTGCCGTGGCACAAGACGTCGCGCGCATCGAAGCGATCTGGCTGGGTGCGCGCCAACTATTTGGCGCGCGTACCGACGCGCCCTTCCTGTTTGGTCAATTTTGTGCGGCCGACGCGATGTATGCGCCAGTGGTGATGCGCTTTGCGACCTACTCGCCGCCGCTTTCAGCGGATTCCATCGCCTATTGCGACGCGATAACCGCTGCTCCCGGAATTGCTGCCTGGATCGCGGAGGCCAAAAAAGAAACCGAATTTGTCGGTTTCGATGAACCATACGCCACGCCGCCATTGTCGATCGGGTAGATGAAAGTTTATGAAGTCGGCGGCTCGGTCCGCGATGCGCTACTTGGTTTGCCAAACCATGATCGCGATTATGTCGTGGTCGGTGCCACCCCGAAGGAAATGGTTGCGCATGGTTTTCGCCCCGTCGGCGCGGATTTTCCGGTATTTCTCCACCCCGACACGCAGGCCCAATATGCGCTGGCCCGCACCGAACGTAAAACGGCGCCCGGCTATCAGGGCTTCGCATTTCATAGCTCCCCCGATGTCACCCTGGAGGAGGATCTTGCGCGCCGCGATTTCACAATCAACGCCATTGCCCGCGACGCCGATCAATCGTTGATCGATCCATATGGCGGTGTTGCCGACCTTAATGCGCGATTGTTGCGCCATGTCAGCCCCGCTTTTGTCGAAGACCCGGTGCGCGTATTGCGCGGCGCGCGCTTTGCCGCGAGGTTTGCAGATCTTGCTTTCCAGATTGCAGGGGAGACCAAAACGCTGATGCAACAAATGACGGCTTCCGGTGAAGTCGACCATCTGGTGCCGGAGCGCGTATGGCAGGAAATTTCCCGCGGCTTAATGGAAATGCGCCCCTCAGTCATGTTTGACGTGCTGCGGAGTTGTGGCGCGCTTGGCCACATTTTGCCGGAGGTTGATCAACTCTTCGGTGTGCCGCAACACGCAGCAATGCACCCCGAAATTGACACTGGCTTGCACGTCATGATGGTAATCGACGATACCGCCAAAAAAAATTATCCCCTGGCAGTACGCTTTGCCGCCTTGGTGCATGATCTGGGCAAGGGCGTGACGCCGGCCAAAGATTTGCCGCGTCACCCCAACCACGAACAAAAAGGCGTGGCATTGGTGAAATTGCTGTGCAAGAGATTGCGGGTGCCCAACGACTGTCGCGACTTGGGCGTACTATGTGCCCGTTGGCATGGTGAAATTCACCGCTCCGATTTGCTTCTTGCTGAGCGCTTGCTTGCGCTGTTCGATGGTGTCGATGCGCTGCGCCGACCAGACCGTTTTCGCGACCTCCTCGCCGCATGCGAAAGTGATCACCACGGCAGAGCCGGGTTCAGTGACGCGCC
>JAYVKG010000019.1:0-5089 GCA_043768625.1 Betaproteobacteria bacterium | reverse complement strand
CCAAAAATTATACCACTTCACTGCGGGCCGCTGGCCCGCTCCGCATGGAATTTCTTCACAAACATTGCAAAGGTCTGGGCCTTGATGGCTATGCGCATTTCGCTCATCAACTGCTGATAGTAAAACAGATTGTGAAAGGTATTGAGACGGGCACCGAGCATCTCGTTGGTACGCTGCAAATGATGCAGATACGCGCGGCTGAAATTGCGGCAGGTATAACAGGGACAGCCATCATCAAGTGGAGCCGTATCATCTTTAAATCGTGCGTTGCGGATTTTGACATCGCCAAAACGCGTGAAAAGCCAGCCGTTGCGGGCGTTACGCGTTGGCATCACGCAATCAAACATGTCTATGCCGTGGCCTACACCTGCGACCAGATCTTCCGGTGTGCCCACGCCCATCAAATAGCGCGGCTGGGTGGCGGGCAATTTCGGTGCGATGTGTGACAGTACCCGCAACATGTCCTCTTTTGGCTCACCAACGGAAAGCCCGCCAATCGCATATCCGTCAAAGCCAAGCTCGACCAGACCCTCCAGCGACTCCTCACGCAAATCCTCGTACATGCCCCCTTGCACAATGCCGAACAATGCATTTGGATTCTGCAGCTGCGTGAATTCGCTTCTGCAGCGCCGTGCCCAGCGTAATGACAATAGCATCGATGCGTTAGCCTCAATATGGGTGGAGGGATGCGCGGTGCATTCATCAAATATCATTACTACGTCGGCATTGAGCACGCGCTGGATGCGCATTGACTCCTCCGGCGACAAAAAACACTTGTCCCCATTGACTGGCGACTGAAAAGCTACGCCCTCTTCCGAAATCTTCCGGAGCTCGCCAAGGCTCCAGACCTGAAAGCCGCCGGAATCGGTAAGTAAGGGTCCATTCCACGCCATGAATTTATGCAGCCCGTGATGCTTTGCAATGACATCCAGTCCCGGTCGCAACCAAAGATGAAATGTGTTGCCAAGTACAATTTTGGCACCAATGTCGAGCAGTTCCGCAGGACTCATGCCCTTAACTGTTCCGTAGGTGCCTACGGGCATAAAAACCGGCGTTTCAACCACGCCGTGATTGAGACTGAGACGGCCGAGTCGGGCAAGGCCATTACTGGCAAGCAATTGAAAAGTCACGAAAGACCGATTTCATTTGAACGATGAGTGGCGCAGGATAAACGGATTTGCCAAGCTTGCCAAATTGCGCATGCTGGTAACGAAGATTTTGCAATTGCTTTGGCACACACAGTCTATGAAGTGCGCCAACCTGCGGCGACGCAAAAGTTATATTAACGCTCGTCAAAATCTTGTTTAAAATAGTCGTCGTCAACACCACAACAGGCTCATCGAACACGCCATGCATCAAAAAATTGCCACCAAAGACTTGAAGACGGGAATGTTTATCGCCGAACTTGACCGGCCGTGGATTGATACGCCATTTTTGCTGCAGGGCTTTTTACTCGAAGACGATGAGCAAATGCAGCAATTACGCCTCTATTGCCAGTGGGTAATGATCGATCCGCAACGCTCGATTGGGCGCGACTTCGACTCACCTGTCAAAAAAGCGGCTTTCGTTGCGCGAGAAACGGGAGGAGACTTGCGCGTCTTCGTCAAGCGTTCCCAAAAACCGGCTTTACCCGGTTCAGGTAAGGCACCGACGTTACCATTGCCGACCCGCTCCCACCAGTCACCAGCTGCGCAACGAAAGGCTTTAACGGGGGCATCAAGTTCCACTCAGGTCGAGATACCGGTTGACAATAGTCGAAACAAGCCCGAACGCGGTTTCGGGCATGGCAAACTTGCACCACTCCCTGCTTCGCGACACGCAAAATCGGACAACGGCTCAAATTTGGCAGCGGGCACCAGCCTGCGAAATATGTGGGGAAACCTGCGCAACGGCGTAACCAACATTTTTACCCGCAGTGATCGCGACAATTTTGATGCCGACGCGATGCCTGAGTCGGTCGCCGCGCCCGGAGAATTGATACGTCCGTCCTTTATTGCTGAAACAGTGGAGCTGACGATTTACGAGGATACGACGACCGTAGAAGAGGAAATTAGCGCGGCGGCAGATTCGTTCAAACGCACCAACGAATTGTTACATAGTATTGCCGAAGATATCCGCGCCGGCGACGGTCTGAAACTCGACAATGTGGAAGCCGTCATAGACGACATGGTGGATAGCATGGTCCGCAATCCCGACGCTCTCATGTGGGTAGCGCGGATGCGCGAGCAGGATTTGAATATTTACAGTCATGGGATCAGCGTGGCAGTGAATCTGGTTGCCTTCGGACGTCATCTGGGTTATGCGAAAGAGCAACTGGCTCAGTTGGGCACCCTAGGGTTGTTGCTGGACGTCGGCAAGATCAGACTGCCGCGCGATTTGCTCGAGAAAAATGAGCGTCTCACTGCCGATGAATTCGAGCTGATCAAGGAGCATGTCGATCACGCCCTCAGCATTTTGCATGATACGCCGAACATTCATCCTGATGTGCTCGAAGGCATCGCCCAACATCACGAACGCATGAATGGTAGCGGATACCCGAAAAATTTGATGGGCGATAAAATTAGCACCTTCGGACGCATGGGTGCCATTGCCGACACCTATTCCGCTGTGACCAAGTCACGACCTTACGCAGAGGCGATATCACCCCACCAGGCGTTACAGATGCTTTCCAGCTGGAGTGGCAGCCAGTTTCAGACCGACATGGTGGAGCAGTTCATTCAATCAATCGGCGTATTCCCGGTTGGCAGTATGGTGGAACTTTCAACCGGAGAGGTTGCGGTTGTCATCACGCATAATAAATTCAAGCGCTTGCGTCCAAAGGTGCTGGTGCTTACCGAGCCCGACAAAACAATTCGTAGAAATCCAGGGACGCGCGATCTTCTTTACGACGTTTCAGACACACCTGTTTATATTCGTATTGGTTTGCCGAGCAAAGCGTACGGCCTCGATCCGCGGGAATTCTATGCGGCGTAATAAGTTGGTTGCCATCACTCAACCATATCTACCCGCACACACGTCACAGCGGACCATCGGCGCCGGGCCTAAGTACCCATGAGCGATGCGCCCAACACAAGCGCGTTTACTGCCGCATCAGGAGACGCAGACAGCGAAACCCAGACCGTCCAGGAATTGCCTCGATCGGCCCTGAAGGCAACCCTTACCAACGCAATCGATCACGCACGCATGGCACAACGCGTCGTTGCGGTACTAATCATTGTGTTGGCGCGCTCGGACCACCTGGAAGCCTTGTTAGGAATTCCCACCAGCCAAATCATGCAGCGTGCGATACGGCGTATCGTCGCGGTACTTCGACCGGCAGATCACTTCGTGCAACTCTCTGACGAAAAACTCTGTGTCATTCTGCCTAATCTCCGCAGCGACGCACTGCCATTGCTTGCTGCAGGCAAGATTCAGCAGGCCTTCGAAGCTCCATTCAGCTTTGAGGGAAACGTCATCACCGTTCGCCCGGTTATCGGCATCGCCGCATTTCCGGCGCAGGCGGCGAGCGCGGAAGAATTGCTTGTCCATGCTGACATTGCCAAGCGCATCGCGCGCAAGCGTGACATTGCGCAGTATGTGTTCCAAGCCGATGATAGACGCGCCGCTGATACTTACACTGGCCTTAACACTGAACTGCGCGAAGCCATACGGACCAATCAATTGCAGGTGTTTTATCAGCCAAAAACTGATCTGAAAACCGGTCGCTGCCGCGGCGTTGAGGCGCTACTGCGCTGGAATGCACCTGACCACGGCGCGATCCCCCCGCCGGTAGTAATACGGGTGGCCGAGGCCAATGGCATGATTGGTTTGCTGACAGAATGGGTATTGAACACCTCCCTGCGCCACCAGTCAGAATGGAAACGCCAAGGCATAATGCTGGACGTTGCGGTCAACCTTTCCACGGTTACGTTGGGCGAAGCCGAATTGCCTGGCTTGATCGGCCAGGCACTTGGCACGTGGCAGGCGGATCCGTCGCAGTTAACATTGGAAATCACTGAAAATGCAACTATTAACGACATGGACTATTCGCTGTCGATCATGAATCAGTTAAAGACAATAGGCGTAAATCTCTCTGTCGATGATTTTGGCACCGGCTATTCTTCCCTTTCCTACGTGAAGCGTTTCCCGCTAGACGAATTGAAAATCGACAAACTGTTTGTACAGCACATGCGCGATAACAAGGGTGATCAGCAAATAGTCCGCTCGGTAATCGACCTTGCGCATAATTTTGATCTCACCGTCGTTGCCGAAGGCGTGGAGAACCAAGCTACGCTCAAAGAACTTAAACGAATGGGTTGCGATGTCGCGCAGGGCTACGTGATCAGCCACGCGATTCCTTCCGACACGCTAATTGAATGGTTGAAGCATAACCGCTAGCAAGAGTTCGGTATTGATGGCTGTTGCCGCCCTGTGCCAATGTCGACGTTACGCCACACTTTCGCATCAAGGTAGCAGAGACGCAGTTTCGCAAGCTGTGCAATGAATTTCTAATTTTATGTGGACGTATATTGGTCATGCGCTAGGAGCTGCATTGCTGAACCACTCGGCGAACTACTCGCGCGGCCCGCTCGAGCCCATGCAAGCATTGTTTGAAGTCGTCAATATCGAACGCCGCAGTTGGCAGAACTCGAAATTAATGTCGAAAGGCAGTGCGAAAGCCAAGCTATGAGGAGCCATGTTGCGGCTTCAAGATACTCGCCGGTGCGTGCTGTTGCGCTTTCCCGGCCGAATGTAGAGGACGGTAGTTGCGCTCCGCCATGTACCGGCAGGCGGCCTGCATGGCCCAGCGGCAGTACTTCCGATGCTTTCCCAACCTCCTTAATCGCAAGCTCTGGCGGTGGGCTCGATAGATACTTGGAAAGCCGAATACTTTTGAGAACAACCCTACTTTTTTCGCCCACCCACAAGAGGCAATAATGGACTTAGCAAAATCATTGAACGACATACACGGCGTTGCTATTATTGTCAGCGCAGCGGCGGTCACCGTGATCATCCTGGTTGCTGCGTTTAACGTAGAAGCGAAAGTTACGGCCCTGTTCTCCGCAGGTTCCACATGCAACGGCGCGCCGTCGGCCAGCTTTAAGGCCAG
>JAYVKG010000018.1:0-25040 GCA_043768625.1 Betaproteobacteria bacterium | reverse complement strand
ACAATCTTGCCAACCACCTTGCGCGCCGCCAAGTCCATCAATGCCTGCGGCGCATCGGCCAGGGGATAGCACTGCGAAATCAGCGGCTTGATTTTACCTTCGCGCATCCAGCCGATCATTTCCGCCATGCCCTTGATATTTTGTCCAGCCTCACGCCGGGCGAATTCACCCCAGAATACACCTACCACTGAGGCCCCTTTCAGCAGCGGCAGGTTCAAGGGCAGCGCGGGAATTTCGCCACTGGCGAAACCAACTACCAGATAGCGGCCGCGCCACCGAATCGAGCGAAACGCCGCCTCGGCAAATTTGCCACTCACCGGATCAAAAATGACATCGGGTCCGTCGCCGCGGGTTTCACGTTTGATCGCTTCGCGCAAGTCTTCGCGCGAATAGTTGATGACGGCATCCGCGCCGTGCTGCTTGCAAATGGCGAGCTTGTCGTCAGTTGAGGCCGCCGCAACCACCCGCGCACCGATCGCTTTGCCGATTTCCACCGCCGCCAGACCCACCCCGCCGGATGCACCGAGCACCAGCAGTGTCTCACCTGCCTGCAGCGCCGCACGATCACGGATGGCGTGCCAGGAAGTGCCGTAGGCCAGTGATAATACGGCGGCAAGGGGATAAGGCACACCGTCCGGTAACGGTATCGTCGCCGCGGCAGGCACGGTGACTTCTTCGGCGAAGCCACCCACGCCACAAAAACTGATGACCTTGTCGCCGGGTTTGAAACGACTGACACCCGCGCCCACGCGGATGACGTCGCCCGATACTTCCGCGCCGGGAGAAAACGGCAGCAATGGCTGTATTTGATATTTTTTCTGGATGATGAGCACATCCGGAAAGTTGACGCCCGCCGCGCGTACGCGGATGCTGACTTCACCTGCTGCCGGTTCGCGGCTGGCGATTTCCTCGAGCACCAATGTTTCCGGCCCGCCCCATGCCTTGCATAGAATTGCTTTCAAGTGCCGCGCCTTGTTAAGTTCAACAGCCAAAACCTTAGCACATTCACGCGCACCGACAGCCGTTACTGCACGCCCTCATCCAGAAAAATGCCGTGCGGCAATGACACGGTATCGATGCCTTCTTCGCTCAAGGCCATTGCCTCATCCCTTGATACCCGCCCACGAATATTGCGATGGCTTTCTTCGCCGTAGTGCATGCGCCGCGCGGTCTCGGCGAATTGCTTGCCGACGTTATCCGTATTGGCGCGCACAAAAGCCTTGAACTGTTGCAGCATGTGCTGTTGCAGGCCCGGCATCATCGAGGCGGGCATGACTTCCTGCGGGTCGCTCTTTTGCGACAATGCCGGTGCCAAATTGCTCGCACCCATGTTCAGGCGCGGCGCAGAAAGGCGTTTGGTGATGCGGGTATCTCCACAATGCGGACATTCCACCATCACGCTGTGCGACTGCCGTTCAAAGTCCTCTGCCGAACGGAACCAGCCATCAAATTCATGGCCTTGGGTACAGGAAAGGTTAAATACGATCATTGGCTTGTTAAATCCATTAAACGAACAGGTATGGGGAAAGTTGGGGTTAACGCGTTATTTTCAATGTTGCACCACAGCGTGCGCAATGAACTAACGCACAAATGTCCAATTAGCTTACTTGAAGGTGTCGGCGTATCGCTTCCGCAGCTCGTTTTTTTGCACTTTTCCCATGGCATTACGTGGCAAATCGTCAACCAGGAAAATGCGCTTGGGCATCTTGAACGCGGCGCACCTGCCTTTGAGGGCGGCCATGACGTCGGCTTCAACCAGCGTGGCTGACGTTTGTTTGACGATCACCGCCACTACTGCCTCGCCGAAATCGGCATGCGGCAGACCGATCACCGCGCTTTCCGCCACGCCGTCAACATCGTCGAGCAGCAGTTCAATTTCTTTCGGATAAACATTGTAGCCGCCGGATATCACCAAATCCTTGGAGCGACCGACGATGGTCACGTAACCATCAGCTTCAATCTTGCCCAGATCACCCGTTTTGAAATATCCATCGATGGTGAAATCTTCCTTATTTTTCTCCGGCATCTGCCAATAACCGGGGAGCACATTGTCGCCTTTGACCTGCAAGCCGCCGATTTCGCCGCTTGCACAAAGGTTGCCCTTGTCATCCTTCACGCGTAGCGCAATGCCCGGCAACGGCAGTCCTACGGTACCCGCGCGGCGTTCACCGAACAATGGATTGGAAGTAATCATGCCGGTTTCGGTCATGCCGTATCGTTCGAGAATAGTGCGCCCGCAGCGATCGCGAAAAGCGTGGAAAGTTTCGGCCAGCAATGGCGCGGAACCGGACACGAACAGGCGAATACTGGCGCAGGACTTACGTGTGAAGGTCGGCTCCGCCAGCAGCCTCACGTACATGGTTGGCACGCCCATGAATACATTTGCGCGTGGCAGTGCATCGATGACGGCGATCGCGTCGAATCTTGAATGAAACAGCATCTTGCTGCCATTGAGCAGCGCGGTATGGCACGCAACAAACAATCCATGCACATGGAAAATAGGTAACGCATGCAGCAGGATATCGCCTGGCTTGAAGCCCCAGTAGGCATGGAGGGTCAGCGCGTTGGACGACAGATTTTGGTGGGTGATCATTGCGCCTTTGCAGCGGCCGGTGGTTCCCGAGGTGTAGAGAATCGCGGCCAGATCGTCTGCATCGCGGTGAACGGCTTCTGGCATGGCAGCGGCTTGCAGCGCATTTTGGTGCCAGCCGCCCGCCAATTGCTCAGATTCAACCCCGGTTTCATCTGCAAGCGTGAATCGATGCGCGACGCGATGTCTGGCGCACAACGTACGCATCCATGCCTCGGTCTTCGGCTGGTGCACCACCACTTTTGGCGTAGCGTCGCCTAGAAAATAATCGACTTCACCCTGTTGATAAGCGCTGTTGAGCGGCAGAAACACGGCACCTGTTTGCAGGCAGGCGAGATACAAAAATAATGCTTGCGGCGATTTTTCGACCTGCACGCACAAGCGGTCCCCCGGCAGCACGCCGAGCGCATGAATAAAGCCTGCATACCGCGCCGTTGTCTCCTCAAGTTGCGCATAGGAGTAGGTTATGCCAGTCGCCGTCTCCAGCGCGTGCTGCGCACGATCCCGCGGGAATCGCGATTGCAGCAGTGTGTAAAGATTGGCGTCCATGTTTTTATACAATTCCCAGTTTTAATTCCCGGTCCGCGACGCGCGTGGCTTTATATTCGGCAAATTCGATTTTCTGCGTATTCGTCTCACCCAAAATGCTGGCTAACGCCCTGCCTGGCAACACATGAATTTCGGCGCCGTACAACAAATTTACCCGCGTTGCAGGCGCGCACAGCGCAACGTATACGCCACCACCCAGCTTGCCCAATATTGTCGTTTCGATGTGGGTGCCCGCCCGCGCCAACGCGTGCAACGCGCAGGCCAGATCGGCGAGATATGCCGACAGCATGATACGTTCGTCGTCAAGAGAGGTCGCGTGAGATTCGCAGTCGACAAGAACGTGCAGCGCGTGCGGACGCTCTGTTGCGGAGCCGGCAGGAACCAGCATCTTCCACACCGCATCCGCCTGCGTCCACGCACCCGCTGCACCCAGCAGCTTGCCGCCAACAAAACCAGCCAGCGCCACCCGCTGCCCGTCGCATCGTGCCTCGCCGGACAATACGCCATTGCGTTCCTCGATCCAGTAGCCGTCCGGGTACAGCTTGGCAAGATCCTTGCGCTCCAGTTTTCCGCTGCGCCCCGGTTCGGTGGTCTGGTCTGCTGCCAGCCTCTCGCCTAGCGCATGGTGGCGGTCGAGCAGAGCGTTGGCCGCGGGGGCCGGCAGAATCGTTGACAGCGGATTCGCCACTATTGCTTCTTGCGCACCGAGCCTGGCGCGCGCGGCACCACTGATCGCGGCCATCGACATCGCCATGAAAATATCATCAAGTGCCGAAATACCAGCCGCCTGCGCCAGTATCGCCGGGCCCGACATGGCAAAACGGGTGTTTGCCGTGTATCCGCGCGAGCCGGCAAGTGCAGCCAGCATGGAGGCGCCGCCGAAACAATTTCCGCCGCAAATGACCAGCAACGGTGCGCCGCCGGCCACCGCATCGAGTGCCGCGCGATACATGTATCGAAATGCACCCAGCGCGGCCAGCCCTTCGGAAACGCGCGCGCCGGCTGAATCAAGGTAAAGCACGAGGCCGCGCTTTTGTGACGCAACCACCGTAAACAGACTGGCTAATTTGTCACATTCCTTGACCCCCAGCGAGCCGCTGGCAATTTTGTTTTCAACTATGGCAACGTGAATCGGCACCGCTGCCTTGCCAACCCCTGCGTAGGCACGGCCACGGCCCATGGTGAGATTGCCCGTGGGCTCAGCCGTGGCGGAAAATTCGAAGCGCGACTTAATCGCGACCAGGCTCTCGGCGGGCAACATAGTGGTGGTTAGCGCGACCCGATTTTCATGATCGCGATGATAGTGAGCCCAATGGCAAGATTTAAAATCACCATCACGCGAATCTGCTGAATATGACCTGCGGCGGCGGGCCAGTCCTGTACCGCCAGACATTTTCCCAGGCGCGCAAACGGCACGACGCGAATCTGTACAAAAATCATCATCATCACCACACCAAGGCCGATCATCCATAGCCAGGTAATCGACAGCTGCTTTACACCAGCCGAAACAATCATGCCGGTCCCGCTCACCAATAGCACCGCGATCGCCATACCCACCAGCTGGAAAAATCGGCCGAGCGCGGCGTGCATCAGCTGCAGGCGTTGCGGCGGCGATAATACGGCAAGCGCCGCCGGCCGCAGGCAAAACAGCGCGAAGATCATGCCACCGACCCACGCGACGATGGCGAATACATGTAGCAGCAACAGCCCTGAATACAGTGTCATGCCGTGATTCTAACGCGCTGTTGAATGCGCTTCGTGCAACACCACGCATGGCGGCGCGGAATGCGTCGAAAAAACGGTGACAATAGGCATTACTTGCGGCAAAAAACGCATCATTTACACTGCGGCGGGGCCGCTGATTGCAGGTCCCACTCCGCTGCAAAACAAGGAATTCATTTGACCGAGTACGCCACCATCCGCTGGACCGAGGCCGGCCAGGAGCGCGCGGCCCGCTGGCGCGCCGAGAACGGCACCGCTGCCCACCAGCGCGTGGTGATCGCCGAAGAACAAATGTCTGCCGATGTCGCCTATCACCTCGCCTGCCAGGGCACCGCATTGCTATGGCGTGGTGATTTTCAGGCCGCGCGCCAGATGCTGGTGGCGATGGCGCGTCGCGTTGACCAAAAATCGCGCAAGGTGCGCGCGGCACAATTGGCAGGCAGGTTGACGCCACCCCAGCCCACGCCGGCAGCCATAGCGGGTTCGACATTAGGCGCAGCAGTAAAGCCCGAAAACCACCTGAATCCCAACACGATGCCAACCGAAGCTTTCCATCTGCATCGTCTCGCACAGTCACAACGTGCTCGTACCCTTGGCATGCTGCTGCTGCCTCTGTCAGCCGATTACTGCGTCCCGCTGCGCAGGGCACCCGACTTGCAACGTGCCTGCGCCGAAGCCTATGGGCTGCCAGGGAGCGATCCCGGGGCAGGCGAATCGCTGGTGTCGATGCGCGAATTGCTGGGGCTGATCGGCGCGCATGAGTGGCGCAAAAAGGGCGTGGAAGTTGCCCAGCTGAATGACCGCATTTATCCGCATTACGGCGTGTTTGCGCCAGTGCGTGGCGAATACGTGGGGCTGGTAGCCGACGCGCCACTGCCGCGTTCAGCTGAATCAGATTCTGATGCCAAAACACTGCCGCTGGCTTTTGACATTGGTACCGGCACCGGCGTGATCGCGGCGGTGCTGGCGCGTCGCGGCATTGCCCGCATCATCGCCACCGACACAGACCCACGCGCACGCGCCTGTGCGACCGACAACATGCGCAGGCTCAAGCTGGACACACAGGTACAGGTGGTGGCGGCAGACCTGTTTCCCAATGGTCGCGCGCCTCTCATCGTGTGCAACCCGCCGTGGATCCCGGCCCGCCCCAGTTCGCCAATCGAGAACGCAATTTTCGACCCGGACAGTCGCATGCTGCGCGGATTTATCGCCGGACTGGCAGCACATCTGGAGACGGGGGGTGAAGGCTGGCTGATTCTCTCCGACATCGCCGAGCATCTCGGCTTGCGCTCGCGCGCGCAATTGCTGGCAATGATTGATCAGAATGGTTTGTTCGTCATTGAGCGACGCGACGTACGCCCCGCCCATCCACGCGTGTCTGACGCGAACGATCCGCTGCACGCCGCGCGGGCGGCTGAAGTTACGTCGTTATGGCGACTGGGGATTCGTTGATCGTTGGCACCGATCGCGGTAACAACGCTGCCGGCCTGAATTTCGCGTTTTAAGCGCCCGGATGAGCCGCGCGCAGTCGGCAAGTTGCTCGTGTCCAGTCAAAAGATACTTGGTTTGTAACGCGAACGTGATGGGGGTGTTTGCCGATTCGCTGATGACCCGGGTGATTGCCCGGACCGTTTTTGGCCCGATCAGCGTCGGCAATCTGTGGCTGATCTTCATTTTGATTACCTGATAGAGCGTGACTGGTGTCGGCCAGCGCAACGTGGCAGATGGCGATCAGGTGTATTCTCCGATTTCCCCTGTTAACGATTAGGACACGATATGTTCAAGCACATTCTGGCACCCACGGATGGAAGCAAGCTTTCCATGAAAGCGGTGGATCAGGCAATTAAACTCGCGTTGGAGACAGGTGCCAAGCTTAGTCTGGTAACCGTTGTCTCGTCTTACCCCATGGTTTACGCGGGAGATGGCTATGTGCTGCAGCCCATGTCGCCCAAGGAATGGGAGACATCCATGAGCAAACACGCGGCCAGTCATCTTGCCGCCGCAAAAAAACGCGCAGCAGCCAAAAATCTGCAGGTAAATTTGATTACCGTAATGAACGATGAACCCTACACCGGCATCATCAACACGGCAAAAAGCAAAAAATGCGACCTTATCATGATGGCCTCGCACGGTCGGCGCGGATTGTCAGCGATGATTCTTGGCAGTGAGACCAACAAGGTACTTACCCACTCAACCATTCCGGTATTGGTGTGGCGCTAGCCGGGTGTGCTGCCAATTGAATACGCGCGCCCACCGTACCGCCTTGCCGTTTTTCAACCGCCAAATGCGGTGCGGCTTCGCAGCCATTTTCACCCGTTGAAGCCCGTAAAATGGCGATCCGCGCTTATCCAGCCTTAGCGACATCTCGATATTGCCGGCTTTGCGCGGCACCAATTGATCGCGCGGCAAGCATCGCGGCATGAGGCAGGGCATTTTCGTGACAGCACGCGCAACTCGCGACCGAACGTTCTGCCTAGATCCCCCACACATTTCTCCTGCAAGGCGTCCCGCCATCATCCGGTCGAGGACGACGGAGGAGAACCAAGCGCCCGCTCCAATACCTGCGCCACATGGACTGCTTTCCTGCCCGCCCCATCCGCGATCTGATGCCGGCAACTCGTCCCGTCTGCAACGATGGTCACATTGGCACCGGCTTTGCGCGCCGCAGGCAGCAGCGCCAGCTCGCCCATCTTCAACGACACGGCCACATGCTCGGCCTCCAACCCGAACGCGCCGGCCATGCCGCAGCAACTCGATTCGACAGAATTGACGTTGACCTGTGGAATCCAGCCCAACACTTCCTGGACGGGTGTGAAGGCAGCGAAGGCCTTCTGGTGGCAATGGCCATGCAGCAGCAACTCAGGTTGCGGCAGCGCTTGCAGTGGTAAACGAAGCCTGCCGGCTTTTTTTTCGTCGACCAGAAATTCTTCCAGCATCATCGCGCGCAACGCGAGTGCCGCGGCCTCAGCCCCGGGTAGCAGGGCCAGAAATTCATCGCGAAGCGTGAACAGGCACGAGGGCTCGAGGCCAATGACCGGGATGCCCTTTTCAACAAACGGTTTTAACGCCTCAAGTGTGCGACGTGCCTCATCGCGGGCTTGGTCGACCATGCCGCAACTCAGAAAGGTCCTGCCGCAGCAAAGCGGACGAGTGCCGTCGCGGGCACGGGCAATGTGCACCACATAGCCCGCCGCTTCAAGTACATGACGCGCCGCGTGAAGATTTTCCGGTTCGAAATAATTGTTGAAGGTGTCGGCAAGCAGCACCACATCTTTACCCGCGGCAGCCAGCTCGACGGCGGCGGACGGCGCTTGCAAAAAACGCTGGCGCGACCATTTGGGCAGCGTGCGAGTGGCGGCAAACCCGGTTAATTTTTCGGAAAGCCATGCCGCGCCCGGCAGCGTATCGCGCAGATTCATCAGCCACGAAAACGTCGACGCCAGCGGCGCGTAGCGCGGCAGATACGCGACCAGCCTGTCACGCAGCGTATATCCCACGCGCTGTTTATAGTGATGCAAAAACTCGATTTTCATCTTTGCCATGTCGACGCCGGTCGGACATTCGCGCCTGCATCCTTTACAGCCGACGCACAAATCCATGGCATCCCTTACCGCGTCCGACGAGATCCCATGCTGGTCCATAGTGCCAAGCGCCGTATCGCCACCGAGTTGCCCGCTGATCGCCAGCCGCAAGGTATTGGCGCGGCCACGCGTCAGGTGTTGCTCGTCGCCGGTCGCGCGGTAACTAGGGCACATGGTGCCTGCATCAAATTTTCGGCAGGTGCCATTGTTGTTGCACATTTCGACCGCAGCGGCGAAACCGCCGCTATCCTGCCAGTCGAGAGCTGTCACCAGATTCTGCACGGTGTAATCCGGCTTATAACGAAACAGCGAGCGATCATCCTGCCTTGACGGATGGACGATCTTGCCGGGATTCATCAATCCCCTGGGATCGAACAAGGATTTTATTTCGCCGAGCGCTGCCGTCAAACGCGGCCCCAGGAACGGTGCGATCCATTCTGATCGCACCAGGCCATCACCGTGCTCACCCGAATACGCACCTTTGTATTCGCGCACCAATTGCGAGGCCTCCTCGGCGATCGCGCGCATTTTTTCTGCGCCATCCATTTTCATATTGAGAATCGGACGTACATGCAGGCAGCCGACCGAAGCATGCGCATACCACGTGCCTTCGGTTCCATGTTTGTGAAATACTTCCGTCAAGCGCCGCGTGTATTCAGCAAGGTGTGGCAGCGGCACGGCGCAGTCTTCGATGAAACTCACGGGCTTGCCGTCGCCTTTCATTGACATCATGATATTGAGGCCGGCTTTCCGCACTTCCCAAACCGCTTTTTGCAACTGGGGGTCGGCAATTTCCACCACGCCGCCGGGGAATCCGAGATCAGCCATGAGTTCAACCAGCAGCTGTAATTTTGCCCTCTGCTGCGCTTGGTCCTCACCGGAGAATTCAACCAGCAGTACGCAGTCGGGCGCGCCCTGTAAAAACGCGTCGACGGTTTTTTTGTATATCGCAATGCCGCGCGCCAGGTTGAGCATGGTGCGGTCGACCAGTTCTACCGCCGTAGGATCCAGCTTCACGATGTGTTGCGCGGCATCCATGCCATCATAAAAACGCGGAAAATGACACACCCCCAGCGCTTTGTGTGCCGGCAGCGCCGTCAACCGTAAATGAATGCGTTCGAAGTAACCGAGCGTGCCTTCGGACCCCACCAGCAGATGCGCGAGATTAAAGCGCTGCGGTGACAATCGGTCGAGGTTATAGCCCGCCACGCGTCTGGCAATGGGAAACATTTTGTCGCGTATTTCAATCTCTTCGCGCGCGTAAAGCGCGCGCATCGCTTCGGCAATCTCCTTGAACCCCTTGCCGTTACTGGTTTCCAGAGCATTAATCCCAAAATGAAAGCGCTGGTTGCTGCTCAGCCAGGCATCGATCCCCAGCACGTTGTCAACCATGTTTCCATAAGCGATAGATCGCGAGCCGCATGAATTATTTCCACTCATGCCACCGATGGTAGCCTGCGCCGCCGTTGATACATCGACTGGAAACCACAGCTCGGATGCCTTCAATCTGGCATTCAGGTGATCCAGCACCATGCCAGGCTCGACAATGACGCGCCGGTTCACCGCGTCAAATTCGAGCAGCGCATTAAGATGCTTGCTGTTGTCGAGGATGAGTGCTTCGCCAACGCTTTGACCGCACTGCGAGGAGCCTGCGCCGCGCGGCAAAATCGGCACGCCCTCCTCGGCAGCAATCTGCAGTGCGGCGATGGCGGCGTCCCGGCTGCGCGGCACCACCACTCCGATCGGCATAATTTGGTAAATTGACGCATCGGTAGCATAGCGTCCGCGCGCGGCTGCATCAAACATGACCTCGCCATCGACCTCACGGCGCAATCGTGTTTCTAAGGGACTGGCGGATTTCGCCGGGGCGACGAAACGTAGCGGCTTTGCAACGGGCCTGGATTGAGTGCTCATCGGATCTTGATCGTAAGCATTGGTAGTCGGCAATGGGTCCGAGATAGTGTATACAAACAATTAGCCCCAAACCCAAACGGGTTCTTCAATGAAAGGCATTCGATCATGACGCACTCCCCGCACCGGGCTGGCCGCCACTTCCTGCAAATTCCCGGGCCCACCAACGTCCCGGACCGGGTACTGCGTGCAATAGATGCGCCGACCATTGATCATCGCGGCCCGACCTTTCAGCAATTGGGACGCGATGTGCTGGACGGGATCAAAGCTGTTTTCCAGACAAACAATCCGGTGATAATTTATTCCGCATCCGGCACCGGTGCGTGGGAGGCGGCGCTGGTGAATACGCTTTCAGCGGGCGACAAAGTGCTGATGGTCGAGACCGGCCACTTCGCGACCCTATGGCAAAAAATGGCCGTAAAACTGGGGCTAAAGCCGGAATTTATTGCTGGCGACTGGCGACAAGGCGTCAACGCGACCGAGATCGGGGCGCGTCTGCTGGCAGACGCGCGGCATGAGATTAAAGCCGTCTGCGTGGTACACAATGAAACCTCGACCGGCGTGTTGTCTGATATCCATGCCGTTCGCAACGCCATCGACAAGGCCGCCCATCCTGCACTGCTGATGGTCGATACCGTTTCATCGATTGGGTCCGTCGACTATCGCCACGATGAATGGGGAGTCGATGTCACCATCGGCGGTTCGCAAAAGGGCATGATGTTGCCGCCGGGCCTGAGTTTTAATGCCATCAGCAATAAAGCACTTGCTGCGTGCAAGCACTCCACCATGCCCCGGGCGTTCTGGGACTGGGAGGATATGCTGCACGCCAACAAAAATGGATTTTTTCCATACACCCCCGCGACCAATTTGTTGTATGGCTTGCGCGAAGCACTGATGATGTTGCAAGAGGAGGGTTTAACCAACGTATTTGCGCGACATCTGCGGCACGCCGAGGCTACCCGTCGCGCAGTACGCGCATGGGGCCTCGAACTCGTTTGTGCCAATCCTGCCGAATACAGTCCAGCCGTCACCGCCGTGATGACACCGGTCGGATTTGACGCCGACCACCTGCGCGCAACCATCCTTGCCCATTTCGATATGTCACTCGGTATGGGACTGGCGAAATTACAGGGCAAGGTATTTCGCATCGGCCATCTGGGCGACTTCAATGACCTCACCCTGATGGGCACATTGAGCGGAGTGGAGATGGGACTGGCAGTAGCGGGAATTCCCCATCAACAAGGCGGCGTTTCTGCAGCGATGCATTATCTTGCCGAATGCGCGGCGCAGAGTTCTCCAGCTAAAATAGTTGCTTAGTTTATTTTCGCTACGCCGACACAGATCGGCGGTCAAACAATTGGAGGATGCATGAAACGTCGAATTATTATTTGCACCATCGCCGTTGCCTTGGTTTCGCTGCCCTTTGCGTTCGCAGCCAGGGCACAAACCTGGCCCGCCAAAGCCATCAAATGGATTAATCCTTTTCCCGCCGGCGGCGGCACTGATGTTTTTGCGCGTCCCATTGCCGGCAAGATTGGCGCGTCGCTCGGGCAAAGCGTTTACATTGAAAATTTGGGCGGTGCGGCTGGCACCCTCGGCGCCGGCGTGGCCGCCAAGGCAAACCCAGACGGCTACACATTTTTTGTCGGCGCCATCCACCACACTATCGCCGAATCGCTGTATTTGAAACGCGGCTACAAACTGGAGGAGGATTTCGTACCCATTACCGTTCTCGCCTTCGTACCCAACGTCCTCGTGGTACATCCAAAACTGGGCGTAAAGACCGTCGAGGAGTTTGTGAAATATGCCAAGGCTAATCCGGGCAAATTAAATTTCGGCACGGCAGGCAGCGGCGCATCGCATCACATGGCGGCGGAATTGTTCAAGCGCTTGGCCGGCATCGAAATGGTGCATGTGCCCTACAAAGGGGTGGGGCCGATGATGCAGGATTTGCTGGGTGGCCAGGTAGACCTGTGCTTCGACAGCCTCAGTTCATCGTCGCCGCAAATCAAGGCGGGCAAGTTGATTGCCCTGGCCGTCACCAGCGCCACGCGCTCACCGGCGTTTCCGGATTTGCCGACGATGGCGGAAGCCGGTTACAAAGGATTCGAATTGACCACCTGGTACGCGCTGTGGGGCATTAAAGGCACGCCGCAGCCAATTATCGACAGGATGTATGGCGAAACAGCGAAGGCACTGAAAGACCCGGACATCAAAAAAATCTGGGAAACACAAGGCGCGACCCTGGGCGGCATGCCGCCCAACGAATTCGCCACGTTTATCAGCAGCGAGATTGCCAAGTGGGGCAAAGTGGTGAAGGAAGCAAATATCAGGATTGATAATTAGGGAACGCCAAGGCGCATGGCTCGCCTGGATCAGCGCCGCCTCCTCCGGTCGGGGAGCGTTGGCAGGCGAATGGGTGGCAGGCCCAATGTCTGACGCAAGGCATGCCGCTGCACGCGCCCCTGGTCAATCCTGCTTGAACAAATGGTAATAGTGCCTCGATACCGGCAGTTTTTCCTTATGGCCTTTCAAGTGAATGATCAGCTTCTCGGGGGCTTCGCGCACCGCGCGGTCAATCGCGTGCACATTGACGATCACGCCACGGTGGACTTGCCAGAAAACGTCGTCATCGAGACCTTCGACCAATTCTTTTAGCGGTGAGCGCATCAGGGCTTCGTTATCTTTCATCACGATGCGGGTGTACTTGGTGTCAGATTGGAAAAACAACACGTCATCGACATTGATCAAACGGGTTTGATTACCGAGCGAAGCGCGAATCCACTTTAGTTTGTTCGGCTTGCTGGCGGCAAAATTATTTCCCTGATTCAGCAATTTCTCCAATAGTCCGGTAAGGTCCGCGGGTTTGGTGGTCAGGCGTTTTTTCAGGCGCGCGACGGTTGCTTTCAGGCGATCAATTTCGACCGGCTTCAACAAATAATCCACCGCCCCATTCTGAAATGCTTCTACGGCGTATTCATCATAGGCGGTAACGAAAACTATATGCGCCGCGTCACCGACCTCGGCAGCGACCTCCAAGCCGGTCTTGCCGGGCATGCGGATATCGACAAACAGGACGTCAGGGTGTCGCGCATGCCACAATTTAATGGCCTCAAGGCCGTTGCTCGCGACACACGAAACCTCGAGTTCGGGCCATACCTCGCGCAATGCCGACACCAGACGCTCGCGCATCAGGGGTTCGTCTTCCGCAATCAGCGCCGTAGTCATTTTTTCACTCCCAATCCCCGTTCATCTTCACGGCAAATTACCGTCATTTTCATGCATAGAAGCACGGCGCCAGCATTCCTGGCTCGATATTTTGGACATCGAATCCAACCCATTCAAACCGGCTGGTCCGCAACAAATTTGTCCGCCGCCGCTGCCAGCCGCGACGGCATATCAATCACCGCCACAAAGCCGTGGGGAACATTGGCAGAGACAATCAACCGGGCATGACTGGCAAATATCGCACGCAGGCGCTGACGAATATTATCGAGGCCAACGCCGTCGCCCGCCGTCGATCCCCCGGTGGCGGCGCCCGATCCGCTATCGGCAACCGTCAAACGCAGCCGGTCGTTATCGAGCCGCGCCATGACGTTGATACATCCCCCATCCGGATGCGGCTCAAGTCCGTGTTTAACCGCGTTCTCCACCAGCGAAATTAACATCGCCGGCGGCATGCTGATGTGATTCAGCGCCGGTGGCAAATCCAGTGCGAATTGCAGTCGATCCTGCATCCGCGTTTTCATAATGGTGAGATAGGCTTCAATTGCGTTGAACTCACGCGCAAGTGTGGTGGTGTCTTCACGCAAGCTGGCCAGACCGGCACGCAAAAACATAATGAGCTGCGCGGTGAGTTGCGCAGCCTCCGGTGCTTTCTGCTCTGCCAGGTGTTGCACCGAGGCCAGCGTATTGAACAGAAAATGCGGCTCAACCTGCGCCTGCATCAGCTTCAATCTTGCATCAGCCAGCTGCCGCCGCATTCTTTCCTGCTGCGCCAGTCGGGCGAGGGCCACATTGTTGCGTTGCAACTGGGAGCGCCGGTACTGCACGATGCTCACCATCAGTACCGCGTATACCAACCCTGTCACCAACCCTCCAATGAGAATCTGCGGTGCCACGCGGACGAATTGTTCAAGCAGGGTCGAAAGGTCGCCGGCCAGCGCCAGCTTTGCAACTATGCCGCCAACCACGGCACCCGTAAGCGCCATCCCAAGCATCACCGCGAGACTCTTAAGACCCATTTTGAAACGCGACGGCCCGAACCACGCACCAGTCATGGTCACGGTAAGAGAAATCAGCACCAGCCCCGACAAAACACAGGCACCAACCCAGCCGATGCGGCCAAGCGCCAGCTTGCTCACCACCGCCACCGACAGCCAGATCGCGACGAACAAAGCAACATTGCGCCACAACCGTTGCTTGAAAGCGGCGTCAAATGCGATTAGATCGATGCGCTCAGCCGGGGTCAGTTTGGCGAGGTTTTTTGCCTCGACGCGGGCGTACCAGACTTTGATGGATGGCAGGATTGGCATGAATTCATTCAGTTGGTGGCAGAATACCGAACATCCCCGCCAGCACCAATATCTGCGCGATGAATGGCGATTGCAAGGGACGAAACCCGGAGGTTGTGAAAATGTTTGATGCAAACAAAAAACGCAAACTGCATCTCGACCGCGCTACTAACCCTAAGGAGGAAATTGCACATGGCCGACATCTCTCTCAAACGCAGCCACACCCTGGGATTGCGCGGCGCGCACGCAGCCGCCACCAGAATGATCGACAAGCTGGCTGAAAAATTCGATCTGAAAGGCACCTGGAATGGCAACACCCTGAATTTTGTGCGGCCCGGCGTCACCGGGGTACTGGTGGTGTCGGATCACGATTTGACACTGGACGTCACGCTCGGATTCATGCTGAAGATGATGAAAGGGCCGATTGAGCAATCCGTTCACGAACATTTGGACAACGCGCTTAAAGGGGGCGGCATTACCGCCAAGTCAAAGCCGGTGCTGAAGACGGCGACCACCACGTCGAAAACGACCGCTTCGAAAAAACCACTGGCGAAAAAGAAATAACCTCAACGACCGTCGGCACCAGTGTGGACAGTTCACCCATCAATCACTGCAAACGGATCGCTTGCGCCGCTCAATATGCGTTCGATCAGGATTGTTTCCCGCGATGCAATCGTTGCCAAAAAATAATCCGCGCCCTTCATCTGCCTGAAAGCGGTGAATCCCGTCTCAAGAAATCGCTGCATTTCGCCCAGGCCCGCCATCTGTGCCGGTCCACGCAACATTTTCAGCGTAGAAAAAATCAGGGTTTTTTTTACCATCCGGTCGAGTCCCTCGCCTACGGCGCACATTAATTCAATTTGCCGCAAACGGGCTGTGCGCCGCCCGACATCGCGAAATGCCTTCAGGTAATTCGCTTCGTTGAGCGGTTGCCTGCCCAGCGCATTGGTCAACGCCTGATCAAATTCTTCGGCCAAAACGTCAAGCTCCAGCGCACTGTTGACGGCATCGAAAGCAAATCTTGGCAGCAGTCGCCTGATAGTCGGCACCATGCGTTCGAGGTCGCGGTCGCGCACAGTCGAATCCTTGATGCCGTAAAGCTCGTCGAGGAAAAACGCTACGGCCGGTGCGTAGCGGGCGTCCGCAGCCAGGTCGGCGTAGGTGCGGGCAAGACGCGCTTGCTGCCAGCTCTTGACGGCTTTCAAGCGCAGTTGAAACCCGGCGTCACGACTCTCTGCGGTTGCCTCCGTGCCGCGCAGCTGTTGGAGTTTTTTAAGCCGTTCGAGCATTATTTTTTGCCTGATTGGTGCAGCCAGGATGGTGCGGCGCAATAGATTAGAGCAATCAATCTAATACAACTGTTGCGAACCAAAAGTTCACTGGTATTCTATCGATCAAATTAGTTCACTCCCGTTTCCGGTACCTATGACAACAAGCGAACCCGACATCAACGTCCCCGCTGGGCTGCACGCGAGTTTCGCGCGCGCGCGCAATGCTTACGCCCTGGCGCGGATGCCGGGCCTGGCAGCGCGCCGCGACGCCCTCGCCGCGCTGGATCGTTTGCTGGTGGAGTACGTGCTGGAAATAGCGGCGGCCATCAGCGCGGATTTCGGCAACCGGTCGCTGCATGAAACGCAACTACTGGAAATTTTTCCGGCGCGGGCTGCCATCCGCGATGCCAGGCGACATTTGAAATCGTGGATGACGCCGACGCGTTCCTGGGCCTCGAAGTGGTTTCTGCCGGCGCGTACCGAATTGCGTCCGCAACCGCTCGGGGTCATCGGCATCATCGTGCCATGGAACTATCCGCTGTTGCTGGCAGTGGCACCGCTGGTCGGAGCCCTGGCCGCGGGCAACCGGGTATTGATCAAGATGAGTGAGTTCACGCCCAGCACCGGCAGTTTGCTGGCAACGCTAATCGGCAAATATTTTTCGCCCGACCATGTATGTGTTATCAACGGTGACGCCGAGGTGGGGCGCGCTTTTTCGTCGCTGCCGTTTGACCATTTGCTGTTTACCGGCTCGACCGCCGTGGGCAAGCTCATCATGCGCGCAGCAGCCGACAATCTCACACCGGTCACGCTGGAACTGGGCGGAAAATCCCCGGCCATTATCGGCCCCGAATGCAATGTTGACGAAGCGGCCGAGAAAATTCTGTTTGGAAAATGCCTTAACGCGGGCCAGACCTGCATCGCGCCGGATTATGTATTGCTGCCCCGCGCGCGGGAGCAGGCATTTGCCGCAGCGGCGCAACGGGTGGTGGCGCGGATGTATCCCACCCTCGCCACCAATCCCGACTACACCAGCATCATCAACCCGCGTCAGCTGGAACGATTGAGAGGCGGTCTGGCCGATGCCGTCGCACGCGGCGCGACCGTCCTGCCGCTATCTGCCGCCAACGAAACCTTTGAAGGCTCGCAAAAAATTGCGCCGACGCTGGTTGCCAACGTCAACGATGAGATGCAGCTGATGCAGGAGGAAATTTTTGGCCCGATCCTGCCGCTGGTGCCGTATGACAATCTTGACCAGGCAATTGCCTATGTCAACGCGCGTCCGCGCCCGCTGGCACTCTATTATTTCGGCAACTTTGACGATCACATCCAGCGCGTGCTGAATGAAACGGTGGCAGGAGGCGTAACCATCAATGACGCGTTGCTGCACATATCGCAGGATCATCTTCCCTTCGGCGGTGTCGGTGCCTCGGGCATGGGGGCCTATCACGGCAAATTTGGTTTCGACACATTCTCAAAATTGAAACCGGTTTACCATCAGCCCGCGCTGAATGGACTGTCACTATTCAAGCCGCCGTATGGCAAACGATTTGATTCGATGATCAGGTTTTTGCTTAAATAACATGCGCACCACGCGTCGCACGTTCCTCAAGGTCGGGGTTGCCAGTGCCTGTGTGTTGATGACCGCGCGGTTGCTGGATCGCACGGTTTTCGCCGAAAACCAGCAGCCAGGGTCACTCGACCTGAAAAAGATCGCCAACAAGGATGCGGTTTGTATCGCCGCACTCGCAGCCGCGGTGCTTAAGGGTGCGCTGCCCGGTGACGCCACCGCCCGCGCCGTTGCGATCAATGAAGTCGTCGAGGCATTCGATCGCACCGTGGCGGGGTTGCCACCTGCGGTGCAAAAGGAAGTTGAAGAGCTGCTGAGCCTGTTGACGTTCAGCGTCACGCGCCGCCTGATTGCGGGGGTGCCAACGCCCTGGGATGTAGCCACCGAAGAAGATGTCAGCAACTTCCTCAACCGCTGGCGGCAGAGTCGTTTTGCGCTGTTGCAGCAGGGCTATCAGGCGCTGGCGCGCGTGATCCTCGCTTGCTGGTACGGTAATCCCATGTCGTGGGGCATCATCGGCTATGGCGGGCCACCATTTGGAAAAGAACTGGGATTGCTGTGAGCGAATCAATTATCCGCGACCCGATCAGACTCGCACTTGCCGATCGCACCCGCGGCTGGCAAGTGATCGACGGCAGCCGCATGACAGGTGACGCAAAGGTCGAATGTGATGTCGTGATCGTCGGCTCCGGTGCGGGTGGCGGCACGGCAGCGGAAATACTCACGCAATCCGGGCTGAAGGTATTGATGATCGAGGAGGGACCATTCAAAAGCTCCAGCGATTTTCGAATGCGCGAACGCGATGCCTATCCGCAGCTGTATCAGGAATCTGCCGGACGTCAAACCAAAGACAAGGGCATCATCATTTTGCAAGGGCGCGCCGTCGGCGGCTCGACGACGGTCAACTGGACCTCGAGTTTTCGCACACCAGCCGCGACGCTCAGGCACTGGGAAAAATTCTGGGGTCTGAGCGAATTTACCCAAGAGAAGCTGGCACCATGGTTCGCCAAAATGGAGCAGCGGTTAAACATCGCGCCGTGGCCGCTGCCGCCCAACGAAAACAACGACATACTGCGGCGGGGCTGTGAAAGACTGGGCATCCCGGCGGCAGCAATCCGACGAAATGTAAAAGGCTGCTGGAATCTGGGTTACTGCGGCATGGGTTGCCCCACCAATGCCAAGCAGTCGATGCTGGTCACCACCATTCCCGATGCGCTTGATCGCGGCATGACGCTGATCCATTCGGCGCGGGTGGAAAAACTGTCATCTCGAAACGGAAAAATAACCAGCCTGGTTGCTGCCGGCATGCAGGCAGATGTCGTGGGCGCAAACACCACCACCGGTCAGCATCGGTTTTTCGTCACGGCCAAACATTACATTCTGGCCGGCGGCGCGATCAACAATCCCGCATTGATGCTGCGTTCGAAATTACCCGACCCGCACCATACGCTGGGCAAGCGCACCTTCCTGCATCCTTCACCGGTGAGCGCCGCCATCATGGATGCGCAGGTGGAGGCCTACTCAGGCGCGCCACAAACGATTTATTCCGACCACTTTCTGGATACCATGCGTCACGATGGTCCCATCGGTTTCAAGCTCGAAGCCCCGCCCATCCACCCGATCCTGGCTGGCATCACGCTGCAGGGATTCGGCCATGAGCACGCAATGTGGATGAAGCGCTTGCCAAACATGCATGTCGCGATTGCCCTGATGCGCGATGGCTTCCATCCGCAAAGTGTCGGTGGCAGCGTTGCCATTCGCAATGATGGCAGCGCCCTGCTCGATTATCAAATCAGCCAATACGTCTGGGACGGTATCCGCCACGCGTTGCTGGTGATGGCCGAGGTGCAGTTTGCGGCAGGCGCGAAAATTGTCATGCCGCTGCACGAAGATGCCAAACCCTATCGCCATTGGCCTGACGCGAAACGCGCGATTGTATCAATGCCGATGCAAACCTTGCGCACCCGCGTGGCGAGCGCCCACGTGATGGGCGGCTGCGCCATGGGTGCGGACGCGCGTAGGTCAGTGACGCGTGGCGACGGCCGGCATCATCAGGTGGAAAATCTTTGGGTGTTCGATGGTTCGGTGTTCCCAACGTCCATCGGTGCGAATCCGCAGTTGTCGATTTATGCGATGGTGGCGAGGAATGCGACGGCGTTGGCGGGATTGCTCGCCAAGCCCGCGCCGGTGAGCGCCAGCCAGGCGACGGATACGGTTTAATATTTTAAACTCAAGCACTGGCGGGGCTTTCCATGAATTTTAACTCCGAAAAGCGCGCCGAATGGCGATCTACGCAACGCGGGGCGAAGAATTTAATGCGCAATCGCGCCTTGAAGCATTTGCCTTGTGCTGAGCCGCCATCACCGCGCTTGGGGCCAATTTGATGGAAACGCGCGCCCCTGCCTGATTGGCTGTCAACGCCTTGACGCCGGCATTAATTAGCACGCGTCCGCGCATATCAGGCAGCGCGAAAGTGGTCTGACCGTTACCGCCGTAGTGTGTGCCGAGCAGCGCGAATAAATTAGTATTTTGCGTAATGGCAAGTGTCTGCCCGCTCAACTTGGCCCAGCCGCGGCGCCGATAGCAGAGGTGCGGTTTAATGGCGTAAGTCTAACCTGCATGCTGCATGCTCAGATTTTTGGCATCAGTGCTTGCAACTTGCAGCGCGATTTGAATTGGGGATAATGACGTTCCGCTCACTTTCTCGACAACGCCATGCCAACCGACCAACAAGTATTCCCCGGCAAAGACGCGGGACCTATTCCCAAACCGGTCCCCACCGACCAGATAGTTGTCACCAAACATAAAGCCCGCATCAACGGCGAGACCATCGCCTACACCGTGACTTGCGGCACGGTGGTGCTGAAGGAAGATACCGAGAAAGACGGCAATCGCGAAGCTGAAAAGCCGCGCGCCAGTATCTTTTTCATGGCCTACACCAGGGATGGCGTCAAGGATGCGGCGAAGCGTCCGTTGACATTTTCATTCAATGGCGGGCCTGGATCATCAAGTGTCTGGCTGCATCTGGGGGTGCTCGGTCCGAAGCGCGTCAAGCTGGACAACGAAGGCAACGCCGGACCGCCGCCGTATCAGCTGGTCGATAACGATTTCTCTTTGCTGAGTGAAACCGATCTGGTGTTCATCGATCCTGTCGGTACCGGTTATAGCCGGATGGTCGATGGCGAGAGCGTGAAAGAATTCCACAACTACCAGCGCGATTTGGAAAGTGTCGGCGAATTCATTCGCCTCTACACTTCGCGGCATTTGCGCTGGGCATCGCCGAAATTTATCGCCGGCGAATCCTATGGCACCACGCGCGCCGCGGGGCTGTCGAGCCACCTGCAGGAAAAATATGGCCTGTACGTAAATGGCCTGTTGCTACTGTCGACGGCACTCGACTTTTCCACCTTCCGGTTCATGGTCGGCCACGATCTTTCGCATGCGCTGTTTTTGCCGACGTATGCGGCCACGGCGTGGTATCACAAGAAACTCGATAAATCGTTGCAGGCAAAACCACTACGCGCGTTTCTCGACGAGGTGGAAGCTTTTGTTGAGACCGACTACAACGCTGCCCTGTTCCAGGGTGACCAGCTGTCACCTGCCAAACGCACGGCGGTAGCCAAAAAAATCAGTTACTACACCGGACTGTCTGTTGCCTACATTGAGCAAAGCAACTTGCGCATCAGCATCCACCGGTTCTGTAAGGAACTGTGCCGCGAGGAACACCGCACCGTCGGCCGTCTCGACAGCCGCTTCAAGGGTATCGATCGCGATGCCGCCGGAGAAAATTTTGAGTACGATCCGGCGCACAGCAATCTTGATGGTGCCTACGCAGCGTGCCTCAACGATTACGTGCGCCGTGAATTGAAGTTTGAAAGCGACATACCCTACAAAGTCATTTCGCAGCTGTATCTCACCTGGAATTTTGGTGCCGATAATCAACACTTGAATGTTGCGGAAACACTGCGCAAAGCCATGAACATGAATCCCCACATGAAGGTATACGTGGGTTCAGGTTATTTTGATCTGGCTACCCCGCATTTCGCGACCGAATATGTGCTGAACCACATGGCATTGGACCCAAGCCTGGCCGGTAATCTTGATGTGCACTATTACGAGGCCGGACACATGATGTATATCCACATGCCTTCGCTGAAGGCGCAGGCGAAGCATTTACGGGATTTTGTGAAACGGGCGAAGTAACCGGGGACGACCAAAGCACGTGTAGCGCGCCAGCCTGGATTGGCATCGCGTGATCGGGCGGGCGGGAGATCAACCCCGCTGGCGCCGTTGTGCATTGTGCAAGTACTACGACCGGTTCAGCCACGCCACCATCACCCCCGGCAGCAGCATGCTGATCGAATCAAACACAATCTGCTGCGCCACCAGATCAGACGGCACTGGTTTCACGGCCAAATAAATTGGAAACGTGGGAATGGTCGACACAACCGCGATGGCGGCGCCGAAGCGCGCACCCTGTAAAGGCAACCCTTTGCCGGCCTCAGGTCCGCGCTGGCAAATCCAGGCGAGGCCGAACCCAATCAGCAGATATGCCAACAACATGCCGCTCAAATAACCTTCAGCCTATTACTCAGGGCGATCGAGGCGGGGAAACTGTGCATAGCTGCTTTTGAACACCAGCGCCTACAGCGAGAAACCCAGCATTGGCAACGCCGGCGCCATCACCAGCGACGAAATAATGAATTTTCTATTCATCAACCCCTGCTCCGTTGGCACTATCGGATGAGCGTATGCCTCGAAGGACATTCGCGGCAAGGTTATTGCCTCTGCTGGACATCCGGGGCTGATGGCTACCCTCAACGGCCAGCGTTATTGATCCGCCTTAATGACCGGCGTTTTCGCCCCACAATTCTTTCAGGCGAGCATCGCGTCCGCAACCCTGTCGATAGAAACGATAACGCACCGGATTTTTAAGATAATAATCCTGGTGATAATCTTCAGCCGCATAAAAGGCGGTGGCTGCTGTGATCTCGGTCACGATGGCGGCTTTGAATGGCTTGTTTTTGTCCAGCGCGGCCTTGGCTGCGTCCGCTGCTTTTTTCTGCATCTCATCTGCGTAAAAAATGCCGCTGCGGTATTGCGTCCCAACGTCGCAAAACTGGCGGTCTTTTGCAGTCGGATCAATGTTGTGCCAAAACACATCGAGCAGTTTTTCGTATGACACTTTGGCGGGGTCATAGACAATCTGCACTGCCTCGGCGTGCCCGGTGCGGCCACCGGATACTTCCTGGTAGCTGGGGTCTTTCTTGGCGCCGCCGGTATAGCCGGAGGTAGTGGAGATCACACCGTAAAGTGCGTCGAACGGACCTTCCATGCACCAGAAGCAACCGCCAGCGAAGATGGCGGACGCGGTAACGGCCGGCTTGACCTTTGCCACGGGAGGCACCGCTTGCGCCACCGCGTACCCGGTCACAGCGATGACGGAAATGACGGAGATGACGGCGGCAATAATAAACTTAACAAAATTCTTGAGCACAGGATATTCCTCTTAAAAAGATGGCTTTAACAATAGTCGAAACCCGGTCGCATTCCTTGCGGATGAAAACATTATTTCGCATGCATTTTCTACGTGCGAAAAGCTTTTCCGGTTTCATCGGTTATGCTGTTCTCTGCCCTGTCAGGCAATTAAACCTTCGACCGAATTCACACCCAACAGTTCATGCGCACCTACCGTTTCCGCCTGGTCAATGTATTCGCCGAATCCTTCTTTGGCGGCAATCCGCTTTGCGTTTTTGAATCCGGGCTTGGCTTGACCGACGCCGAGATGCAGGCGCTGGCGCTGCAATTCAATCTATCTGAAACCACCTTCATTTTGCCCACCGATGGCGCCAGCGCAAAGGTGCGCATTTTCACGCCGACGTTTGAGATGGCGTTTGCCGGCCACCCTGCACTAGGGACTGCGCATGTGGTTCGTGCGCTTTTTAATACCGGCGCGGCGCTCACACTGGAAATGAAAGCCGGGCTGATTCCCGTCACCGCGGCGGGTGATGTGTGGACACTGCGGGCTAATGCCCCTACATGGCGCGACGGCCAACTTTCATGCGCCGAACTGGCATCTATGCTCGGATTGGCGTCCGACGATGTTCTTCCGGGCGCCGGCTGGGTCAATACCGGATCCGAACAATTGGTGGTGCCCCTGGCCGACGCGGCTGCCGTGCGGCGCGCAAAACCGGTAGCAGATCTGCTTGGCACGCTAACAAGCGATGCTGGACGTTCGATGGCCTATTTGTTTGCGCCCAATGGCGAAGGCAAACTGTTGTCACGTTTTTTCTTCATGAAACATGGTGCCATCGTGGAAGACCCTGGTACTGGTTCGGCGACCGCCAATCTGGGTGGATGGCTGATCTCGAAAAAAGCGGTTCTGCCACTTGCTTACCATATCGATCAGGGCGAGGCAGTCAACCGCGCATGCCGCATCGGCCTACTGATCGACGCCGACCAGCACATCTTTGTCAGTGGTCGGGTATTGGAGATTGCGCGTGGCGCGGTCAAGCTGCCTTAGACCGCCATGAAAATCCTCGAAACATATCGACTCGCCCTTCGTTGGCTGTCCCCGGAAGATGCGCCCTTTATTCTCGCGCTCCTCAATGACCCAGCCTGGCTGCAATACATCGGTGATCGGGGTGTCAGGACAATCGACGATGCGCGCAGCTATATTTTGAACGGCCCGGTTGTAATGTATGACCAATTTGGCTTTGGTCTATATGTCGCAGAACGCAATGTGGATGGAGTGCCAATGGGCTTGTGTGGCTTGATCAAAAGAGACGGGTTGGACGATGTGGATATTGGTTTCGCCTTTCTGCCGGACTTTCGCGCGGCGGGCCTTGCGTCCGAGGCGGCCCTGGCCGTGATGGCTTACGGCAAAAACCAGTTGAAACTCACCCGCATCGTCGGCATCACGGCGCAGGAAAACATAAGCTCGATCAAACTGCTGAAGAAACTTGGCTTCAAATTTGAGCGCATGGTGCAACTACCTAAAATTGAAGGTGAAGTGATGTTGTACGGGTGCGATTTGTGATGCCGCCACGGTGATGGATATTTCTTGATGCCTGCCGGGCGGATGCAGTCGCATCAGGAGCAGGCAGCGCTGCGCCCGACGCAATTTCGCTGCGAAATAAATGGTTTTCAATACTGATTGTCAAAACATGCGGCCAGGATGTTTTGTCGAGGCGTCCCAAAGGCAAACTCCAGCATTGGCGAGACTCTGCAGACCTTTTCGCGAATTCCACACCAAATCCCGACGACTTATAGGGCGTTGCGGAAGGGGGTAAGGTAACGAACGGCGGTACCCTTTTGTTTCTCAAGACGAAG
>JAYVKG010000017.1:0-3603 GCA_043768625.1 Betaproteobacteria bacterium | reverse complement strand
AAATCGCGTGCCGCAACCACGCTTTTTTCGTCGCCGCCTTGAAAGCGTTTCAGGTCTGCGCCCCCCGAAAAGAATTTCTCTCCCTGGCCGGTGATAACTGCCGCGTAAATGTTTTTGTTTGCGTTCAATTCCGCAACGAGTGCTTTCATCGCCTTCAACGATTCCGGCGTCCACGTATTGGCTGGCGGATTATTGATGGTGATGATGCAGGTGTGGCCTTCAATGACGTGCTCGATCATTGCTTAATCCTTTTTGTACAACTTGATGATGCTCGAAAAATCCAGCGCGCCATTGCCCATCGTGGAATGCATTTGATACAGTTGCTGCGCCGCCGCGCCCAGCATCACCGGTTGCTTCGCCGCTTTTGCCGCTTCGGTGACCAGCGTTAAATCTTTCAGCATCAAGTCCGAGCCGAAGCCGCCCGTGTAACCGCGTGATGCGGGCACATTTTCCAGCACGCCGGGGTAAGGATTGTAGGTGTCCGAACTCCAGCAACGACCGCTCGACGAATTGGCAATGCCGGCAAACACTTTTGGATCCATGCCGAGTTTTGCGGCCAGCGCCATGCCTTCTGCAGTTGCGATCATTTCAATGGCGAGCATCATGTTGTTGCAGATTTTTGCGACTTGACCGTTGCCTGCACCGCCGCAATGCACGATGTTTTTACCCATGCATTGCAGTATCGGTTTGGCTTTTTCGAAATCAGCAATATCCCCACCGACCATAAACGTCAGCGTGCCCGCTTCTGCGCCACCCGTGCCGCCTGATACCGGTGCGTCGATCATGTGGTTGCCGTGCGCGCGTGCGTCCATCGCCACGTCGCGCGACGTGTGTGGGTCGATGGTGGAGGAGTCGATCAACAGCACACCTGCCGGCACCCCCGTCAGTATGCCGGTGGATTTTGTGGTGTAGACCGAGCGCACATGGGGGGAAGAGGGCAGCATGGTAATGACCAGCTCGACGCCTTGCGCGCAGGTGGCAGGAGAAGTTGCGGTTTCGGCGCCGAGGTCGGCGAGCGTTTTCACCAGGTCCGGCATCACGTCGAAAACTTTCAGCGTGTGACCGTGCTTCAATAAATTGCGCGCCATGGGATTGCCCATGTGGCCTAAGCCGATGAATCCGATTTTCATACGACACTCCCAGTTATTTGCAGCACTGTAGGTTCGCGAAAGAAGAACGTCAGGCTTCGCTACGCTCAACCCAACCTACGCACTGGCTATGTCACAAAGTGAATCACCCAGCCAGTCGCCATGATCAGAAAGCCGAACAATGTTGTTATGGATCCTGCTTTGTGAAGCACTGGATCACGAGTGGGATCAACAATTCCCGAAAACGGTCCAATCATTGCCCAAAACAAAACAAAACAATTAACAGGCCGATGCGCGCGATGCCTTCGCCAATGTTGCCCTTCATAAATGCGAGATACGCGCCGGCAGCGAGCAGAATCCACATGATTGGCGCGACCACGCTGAACAACAACAGCTCATGCTTGCTATTGAGCCGGTGTAAAAATTTCTCCTCAACCATGCGAGTTGTCCTTATTTCAAACTAATCGTCGTATTCACCCCGGTACTCACCGCCGCATCATCAAACCATCTTGCCGTCACCGTCTTCACCTGGGTATAAAACTGAATCACCTGCTTGCCATACGGGCCAAGATCACCGAGTTTGGAGCCGCGCGAACCGGTGAAGCTGAAGTAAGGCACCGGCACCGGAATAGGCACGTTGATGCCAACTTGACCGACGTCGATTTCGTTTTCAAATTTTCGCGCCACCGCTCCGGACTGCGTAAAGATGCCGGTACCATTGCCGAAGGGATTGGCGTTGGTCAAGGCAATCGCTTCGTCAAGCGTATCGACGGAAACTATGATGAGAACCGGCCCGAAAATTTCTTCGGTATAAACAACATGGTGCGGTTTGACGCCGGAGAAAATCGTCGGCGCGATGAAATTGCCGTCAGGGTAGCCGTCAATTTTTGGTGACCGACCGTCAAGTTCAAGTTTGCAGCCCTCGTCAATGCCTTTTTGAATCAGACCCTCGATGCGTATTCGCGCCTGCTTGGAAACAACCGGGCCCAGATCTGCACCCGCAACCGTTCCCCCGCTCACTTTCAGCGTTTTGGCCTTCGCCACGATGTCGGGAATCCATTTGTTGGCGTCGCCGACCAGCACCGCTACCGAGGTCGCCATGCAGCGTTGTCCGGCCGCGCCAAAACCCGCGCCCACCAGTGCATTCAGCGAATGGTCCTTGTTGGCATCCGGCATGATGATCGCGTGATTTTTGGCACCCATCATGCACTGCGCACGTTTGCCGTGCGAAGAAGCCAACTTGTAAACGTGCTCGCCTACATGGGTAGAGCCGACGAATGAGACCGCCTTGATCGCAGGATGCGTGCAAAGCAGGTCCACCGCCTCCTTGCCACCATGGACAACGTTTAATACGCCGGGCGGCACGCCGGCCTCCAATGCTAATTCGGCGAGCAGCATCGGTGTCATCGGGTCTTGTTCGGATGGTTTAAGGACAAACGTGTTGCCGCAGGCTATCGCCATCGGAAACATCCACAGTGGGATCATCGCTGGAAAGTTGAAGGGCGTAATACCGGCACAGACCCCAATCGGTTGCCGGATGAAATAGGTATCCACCCCATGGGCCACATTTTCGGCGATTTCGCCAAGCGACAGCGTGCCGATGGCACAGGCATGTTCGACCACCTCGAGGCCGCGGAACACATCGCCCTCGGCGTCCGGTAAGGTCTTGCCCTGTTCGGCGGTCAGGCACGCGGCAAGTTTTTTCATGTCGCGGCGCACCAGCTCCTGAAGTTTCAGCATCACCCGCGCGCGCACGCCGATGGGCGTATTGCGCCAGGTTTTGAATGCTTCCGCCGCCGAGGCAATAGCTTCATTCAACTCTTCCTGGGTCGCGAACGGCACGCGCGCCAGCACCTCCTGGGTGGCCGGATTGACCACGTCCTTCCAGACTTTTGACAGGGATTCGACCAGCTTGCCGTTGATCAGCAGCTTGACGGTGGGCACCGCGGTGGTGGCCGCGCTGACGGCAGCGGCAGATTGAGATTTCAGTACGGCGGACATAATAATTCTCCTCGTGTGGATCTGGGGCGCACGCTGCGACGATGCCTGTGCGAATCGGGATTTAACATTATAGAGTCAGTATCAAAAAGCGTTCCGCAAAGCCCACTGCCTGGGAGCAAACAGCCATGCGGTTCTTCAGCTAGTCTGCCCGAAAAGGCGCGCCAATGCTGGAGGATGTGGCATCTGTGCTTGATACTTTTCTCGAATCTATTGGCTAGATACTAACGTACCATTGTGATGCGGCAGAGGTAACGATGGAGGCAAAATGCGGCGTCCACATGGACTATGAGGACTACACCGACTACTCCGACTACGAAGACTACGAGGACTACGCGAATTATGGGGGCTTCGAGGGCTACCAAAACTACCAGACTCGGAGGACCGGCGCGACTCTGCAGTCCAAGAGGACTACAAGGACTACAAAGTTGAAAATGTGTGCACTAGTTTGTTGCTGTTTTCAGCAAATTGGCGGGTCAACCGAATGATTTTCCCGGCGTTAGTGGCCTGCAATATC
>JAYVKG010000016.1:0-11192 GCA_043768625.1 Betaproteobacteria bacterium | reverse complement strand
GATACGACAACGCGTTGTATCTGCGGCAACTTCTTGCCTTTCATCTGACGGTAAATTTCCTGTGCCTCCGGGCTGTCACCCGGTTCTGCTTCGTAGGTGCGGTTTCGATAGCCGGGATTTGCGTCGAGAACAATTTGGTGTGAACGTTTCCAAGCGGCGAGACGAAAAGCGCCGGTACCGACCGGATGTGCGCCGGGATCAGCCGCATTCGCCTCGATTACCTCGCGTGCGACGGCTCCGGTCTGCACGGTGCCAAAAATATAGATGAAGTTGTAGTCGGTTTCTTTAAGCCGAACACGCAGCGTGTATTTGTCCGGGGTTTCGATGCCGGCAATGGGCGCGTCGTAGTCGAACTTTCCTGACTTTTTGGCTGCGGCCTTGACGTCGTCTCCACCGATAATTTTTCCGTCGACATACCATAGCCACGGCGAAGCCAACTTCGGATCGTAAAACCGCTTCAGCGTATACGCATAGTCGTAAGATGTGAGTTCGCGCTTCACACCTTTAAATGCGGGATCATCAGCAAAATAAATTCCCGGCTTGAACTTGAAAATATACGTTTTTCCACCGTCCAGCACTTCGGGCATTGCGACGGTGGTGTTGGCAATCAACTTCGCCGGCCGCGCCAAAAAATCGTACGTGAGTGGCGCGTCGAATATTGCTTCGTTGATCATGTTGGAATACAAGTCTGATGCTTTAGCCGGATCAAAGGTGGTCTCGGCGATGAGAAACGCGAAGCGGATGGTTTTCACCTGGTCTGCGGCGAAGGTGTTGGTCATGGTGAAAAACCAACACGCGGTGATGCACGCCAGCCAATTACACGCTTTCAATTGAGGCACGTCTAGTGGGCCTCAAACTGTTTTTTGGCATCAAGATCGATATCGATATATTTCCACCAGTTCTGCGACTGCATCAAAGGTCGGCGAAAGCCGATGACGTATGGATACCACATGTCGGTCATGATGCGATGCATGTTTATTTTCATGGGCGCGTACGCCACCATCAACCGCACCATTTCCTGGTAGAGCCTGGTGCGCTCCGGGCTGTCGGGGATGCGTTCCGCCTTTTCAAACGCGGCGTCGTATTCCTTCAACTGGAAACATGAGCGGTTGCCTTTAAATCCGCAGTTAGGGCCATATAAAGAAACCAGCGTATCGGCGGCATCAGGCGCCGATGCAGAGAAGGCGAGGAACCACATCATGAGTTTTCCGGCGTTTGATTCTTTCAGCAGGTCGGGCCATTTCGCCTTGCGAAATTCAATGCGAATACCGATGGCCGTCATGGAGCGCAGCCAAACCTCATCGACCGTCCGGTCCTTCTCGGTCGGTGTCGAATTACTTTTTAGAATCAGCGGACTCCCGTCCGGCATATCTCGGAAACCGTCGCCATCGCGATCAATGTAGCCGTGCATATCAAGCAGCGCGCGTGCTTTGGCAGGGCTATATTCGCTCGCGTTGGTGCGAAAAGTGGCATCGTATCCGGCAACGCCCGGGCTGTATGGCGTGTTAGCGAGCATGGCCAAGCCTTTTTGCACGATGTCGATTTCATCCTGCGACCGATAGGCCAGCGAAATCGCTCGTCGCAGTGCAACTTTTTCCGGTGTGTAGCCACCGACGATCGGATCTTTCATATTGAAGTACAAAAACGCCACGTCCAGTGCAGGCACCAATTCAGCGCGGATGCCCTGCCTGACTAAATTTGGCGCGAGTTGGCGATTGGGTACCGCTTGCTGCGCAACGTCTTCTGGCATTCTCCACAGCAGATCAAACTCTCTGTTGATAAAAGAAATCCATCGCGGCTGCCGCTCCTCTATCACGGATATTTCGATTCGCCCGATCATTGGTACTCGACGGCCCTTTAATTTTGCGAGAATCGCCTGCCCGCCAATGTCGTTCGCTGCAGGCTCGGCAGCGTAATACTCTTCGCGATAGTTAGGGTTCGCCTCGAAAATCATTTTTGATGAACGCTTCCACGCGGTCAGGCGATATGCGCCCGTGCCGACAGGATTGGCACCAATATCTTCCCCGTACCTTTCAACAACCTCTCGCGCAACCGCGCAGCTTACGCGACAATCTGCGAGGTTGTAAGCCCAATTCGGCTTGGGCTCGTTGAGCTTGATTTGCAGCGTATAGCGGTCGAGAGCCCGCAGACCTTCAAGGGGCGTGTCGTAGTCCATCTTGCCACTCTTGCGTACGCGCTTGAGCATGGCATCAGAACCAACTATGTAGCCCTCCACTTCAGACAGAAGCGGCGCAGATAGCTTCGGATCAAACAGGCGCTTCATCGTAAAAACATAATCTTCTGCCGTCAATTCGCGTTTCTTGCCACCAAATGCGACGTGGTCGGCGAAAAATATTCCCGGTTTGACGCGCAGGGTAAAGGTGCGGTAGTCGGCGGAGACTTCGGGCATTGCAGCCAATGTATTCGGGATAAGCTTCACCGGCCGGGCGAGTTGATCGTAGCGCAGTGGCGTATCGAACATGGCATTGTTAACAATGTTTGAATAAGTATCGCTAATTTTTTGCGGATCGAAGCTGGTCTCGGCAATTTCGAACGCGTAACTCAACACTTTATTCGGATCCGGCCGATATTGCGGGGACGATGCCGCGCCTTCCCCGCAGGCCACCAAAGGCCATACCGAAACCCACAGCAGCAGCAGTCGCCAACCCAATTGACTTAAACGCATGTTATCTGGCACTCACCCAACAATTTCATCAAAAAAACGTGCTAACTATGCTGCGTATGCCCACACGGCATTGTGTCAGAGTTTGGCGCGAAAACGCATTCCATGCGTCCCGCTTGATTCGAAAAATAATGCGATAAACTGGCCGTCGATGTAACACCAGATTAATTATGACGAGTCAAAAAACATGGGCTTCCTGGCAAACAAAAAAATCCTCGTAACCGGCCTTCTGTCGCACCGGTCAATCGCCTACGGTATCGCCAAGGCGATGAAGCGCGAAGGCGCCGAGCTTGCTTTCACCTACGCCGGTGAAGGCATCCGCGAGCGGGTTGAAAAACTGGCTCCCGATTTCGACGGGAAAATCATCCTGCCTTGCGATGTGTCCAAAGATGAAGATATCGACAATCTTTTCGTCGAGTTGGCCAGGCACTGGGACGGCCTGGATGGCTTCGTCCACGCCATAGCGTTTGCACCACGCGATGCGATTGGTGGCGATTTTCTTGACGGCATGACTCGCGAAAATTTCCGCATCGCGCATGATATTTCGAGCTACAGTTTCGCGGCGCTGGCAAAAGCCGCGCTCCCGATGATGCAAGGCCGCAATGCGGCATGCCTGACACTCTCGTACCTCGGTGCTGAGCGGGTGGTACCGAACTACAACACCATGGGCGCGGCCAAGGCGAGCCTGGAAGCGGTCACCCGATACCTTGCCGCCAGCCTAGGGCCAAAAGGCATTCGCGCCAACGCGATTTCTGCTGGCCCGATCAAAACACTCGCGTCAGCGGGTATCAGCGGATTTGGCAAGATGTTGAAATTTTTTGAGGAGCAGGCACCACTGAAACGCAATGTGACTGCCGATGAAGTAGGCAACGTTGCCGCCTTTTTGATGAGCGATCTGGCCAGTGCGGTGACGGGCGAAATTACTTATGTCGATTGCGGGTTCAATGTGATGGCCAGCGGTATGCCAGCGTGATAATTTTTAGATACACAATGGTTGCGGGATTTCAGGCATAAAGGTATCGCCATCGCCGCCGATACTGGTGTTTTTGGCATTTTTTGAGAGGAAAAAATTGCGGGATTTCGAAAATAAAGTTATCGTCATCACGGGTGGCGCAAGCGGCTTGGGCCGCGCGTTCGCGGATCGGGCGGCAGCGCTGAAAATGAAGCTGGTGCTGGCCGACATTCGCGGCCGGCCATTGCAACAGACCGTGACCGAATTGAAGTCAAATGGTGCTGAAGTGGTTGCACTGGCGGGCGACGTGTCGAAAGCCGGGTACATGGAAGAGCTAGCCAAGCTCGCCATAGACTCATTTGGCGTCGTGCATTGCCTGTTCAACAACGCCGGCGTCGGTTCCGGGGGTCTCATTTGGGAAAACACCCTCAAGGATTGGCAGTGGGTATTAAATGTGAATCTGTGGGGCGTAATTCACGGCGTCCGCACCTTCACGCCGCTGATGCTGGCAGCCGCCCAAAACGATCCCGGGTATGAAGGTCACATCGTCAGCGTGTCATCAATTGCCGGTCTCATCGCGCCAGGCATGATGGGCGCCTACAACGTCAGCAAGCACGCGGTCGTTGCGCACGCTGAATCGCTTTATCACGATCTGGCAAAGACCGAACCGCGCATTGGCGCGTCGGTCGTGTGCCCGGGTTTCACGCCGACGGGGATTTCCGAATCGCACCTGTCGCGGCCCTTCGATATGCAGAATGCGGGTGCCCCCACCGAATCAATGTTGCAGGCGCAACAGATGATTGCGAAAGCCGTGAACGCTGGCAAGCTCACCGCAGCCGACGTGGCCAAAATCACATTCGACGCAATTCGGGATGGCCAGTTTTATATCCTGACCCACCCTAATTTCATGAAACTGGTGAAAGCGCGTTTGGATGATATTGTGCAGCTACGCAATCCCAGCGACGTGTTCAGTCTCAAAGCCTGAGCACGCCACCCGAAGATAGGCATGCCCCTGTGGCTCGTCTGCTGATGGGAATTACTGCTCCACTTTCTTCGTTAGCGCATCTTTAGCAATACTGACATCGGAACGGGCGCGTATTTGCGCGAGCGTCGAGAGGATCTCTTGCTGGGAAAGCGATTGTGCGACGCGCGTTCGCGTTGTTTGCAATTTAGCTTCATCAATCGCTGGCGCCTCATTGACCTTGGCTACCTGCACCAACACAAATCCGCCGCCAGGATTGTCCGTGCCCACATAAGCAGGAAGTGCTTTCGGGTCTGCCTTCATCGCAGCCTCTATAACGTTTGGCGCGAGGCCACCCGCGCTGATGCGGCTCACTGAAAGCAGCGCTGGCCATTTGGTGTCGGTCGCCTTGCCAATCTTTAGTGCGGCCAATTTGCTTTCGCCGTCTGCTTTGGCGAGCTTACCCGCTTCTTCGCGTGTGAGGCGCGCAATAATGCTCGTTTCAACTTCTGTGAACGGGCGCACGACGGCGGGTTTAGATTCAAGCGCGCGCGCAACCACCAGCGTATTCGTGGCGACTTCCACGGCCTCGGTATTGCGTTTGTTTTTTTGCACCTCATCTGAGAACAACGCCAGCATCAGTTTCGGATTGCTGAACGGCGGCGGCATGCCCTGCCCTTTGGACATCCACGGCGTCTGTTTGATTGGCAAACCTGCCGCTTCAGCCGCTGCTTTGAGGCTGCTCGATTGTTCGTACGCGGCATTCGTGAATTTTTCGGCCAATTCCGCGAATTTTCGCGCTGCTTTCTGCTTTTTCAGTTCACCCTCAATTTCAGGCGTCACGTCCGCAAGCCCTTTACCTTTTTCGGGTTGTATCTCCGTTACCCGGATGATGTGGTAGCCAAAATCGGACAACACCGGTCCAACCAGTTCATCTTTTTTTGCGGCAAATGCAGCGTCCTCAAACGGCTTCACCATCATGCCGCGAGAAAACAAGCCAAGCTCACCCCCATTGGCAGCGGAGCCGCTATCCTGAGAATTCTTCCTTGCAAGCTCCGCGAATTCCTTCGGATTTTTCTTCGCTTGCGCAAACAGGGCGTCGGCCTTTTCCTGCGCCGCCTTCTTTTCAAGCTCGGTGGATTTTGGCGTCACGTTGATCAGGATATGGCTAGCCTTGCGCTGTTCCTTCTGGATGTAGCGACCACTATTGGCCTCGTAAAAAGCTTTGATTTCTTCCATGGGAATCTGAATCGTTGGCGTCAGCCCATCTACTGAAAGTTCAACATACTCGGCGCGGATTTGCTCGGGCGTGGTGAATTCTGTTTTTTTTTGTTCGTAAAAAGCCTTCGCCGCTTCCCCGGTAATTTTTACCTGAGTGGCAAATTGCTCCGGCGTTATGTTGATGACCGTGATGTCACGGGTTTGCTCAGAGGCAAGCAAGTACTGCTTCACGCTGGTATTGGCCGCAAATCCGGTCGCAACAATGCTCTCCACAAATCGCTGACGTTCCATATCCTGGCGAATTCTGCTCTCAAAGCCCACCGCAGACATTCCCTGCGATTTAAGCGCCAACTCGTATCGTGAAGCTGCAAACTTACCGTCCTGCTGGAATCCTGGCTCAGTACTGATGCGTTCGCGTAGCGTTGCGTCGCTGACGATGAGGCCGCTGGATTTGCTTGCAGTCGCCACCAGCCGTTGATCAATCAGCTGGTCGAGTATAGATTTGCGCATCTCGGGGTTATCCATAATGGCGGCATCGATGTTGCCGCCAAATTGCTGACGGAACTGGTCTAGCTGGTTGCGCACCGCCTGCTGAAATTCCTGCGTGGTAATTTTCTCTTTCTCGACTGTGGCGGCGGTGTCCTGACCCGGCGCGGTGCGAATGTAGGACTCAACGCCCCATAGTGCGAAAGGGACGGTGATCAACGCAAGAATTACTTTGGCGATCCACGTCTTGGTGGCATTACGGATGGTCTCAAGCATGCTTATTCTTTAGTCTTTATAAAGTGAAATGACGGATCAGGACGGTATGCGGGGACTGAAAAAGATTACGCAAAAGAACATGACGCAAATATGAAAAAGGGGCGAACTATAAAGTTCGCCCCTGATCTGGCGGAGTGGACGGGACTCGAACCCGCGACCCCCGCCGTGACAGGCCGGTATCGGCGAATCGCAGCGAACAGCCGCGAACGAGCAATCCCTATCAATTGACAACTTAGAGGTCACACTTGTTCGTCACTGTTCGCCGAAGTTCGACTTCAGCCGCGCTCCGGTTTGCCCCTTGGTTTACCCCTTGGTTTACCTCTCAGCACCACGCACGACTTGGCCTTCCGCCGGCGCACACTGCATCACCGAGTCAGGGACAGCCTTCAAGACCGGTCAGAGACTCATCGACTGTTGAGATGGCCCTGGACCAGTCCCCGCAGGGGCGACGGTGAAGAGCGGCTGGAGCGTCCGGTGCCAAAAGGGCTGAGCGTGCGGGTGGTCGCTGACTGGAACGCTCCGTGGTCGACCTGCGGTGTCATCGATCACCGCGCTCGCGCCGGGCCGATTGGGCCGCTACGCCGCAGCCTTGAATGCGTCAAAACGCTGTGCCAGACGTTCCGGGTCCGGCTTATCAATGCCTCAAGCAGGCAAGTGCAAGTCCCCGAGATGCAGGCTCTTGAGCGCCTCCTGACAGCCGTTCACACCTCAGGCGTTCCGACACATGCACCCTGACGTCGGGATCGATCCCGATGAGGCGCGCATCGAACGCGGCGTGATGGATCTTGGACAGTGGAATGCCATTCGGGACGACAGGGTGCGCAGAGCGCTCGTCGCCGTCCGCGACGATGGGGGCAGCGTCGAGAAGCATCGGCTCCGGCAGCCCGGAGAGCGCGCAGCGTCCTCGGTAGGCTGCAATGACAGCGTCGCGGAATGACGCCTGGTGCAGCCGCTGTTTGACTGTGCGCAGCGCGTACCCGCAAAACGTGCGGGCCATGGTGCTCGATGCGGCGGTCGATCCCACCATCGGCACCACCGCAGGTGGCCTGAAATTGTTCGCAGGCTTCCAGCGTTCTTTTGAAAACATGGCGGCCTTCTGTGCCAGGTCCCCAACCTGTCCGCTCGGCACAGATCACCAGCAAGCCACTGCGACCTTCCAGCATATCGTCCGGCCGCTCATCGACCAACCGATCACCACCGCAGACGGACGCCAGGTCACCTACACCGCCGTCATCGATGGTGTGGCCACTGGGCTGTACGGCGAGGTGGGCTGGCGGGCGGTCATCCTGGCCCTCACCGAACTCAAAGCTGGAAGCGGAAAGACCACCCTGTTCTTGCGCGACATCCTCAGCCAGCGCAGTGCCGACGGCAGCTACGGCAATGGCAACGAGTCCCTGCTGGCCATCAACTGCCTCGACAAGGAACGCCACACGCCGGAGCAGGAGACATCGATGACGCGCGACATTTTCAGGGTCGCGCCGTTCATCGACACCGGCCGATCAGTCAAGGCTCGCGACCTTTGTGAGCATTGGCCCGTCCGGCCCACCGTCGGCTATCCCCAACGCCCAGAACATCAAAGGCCTGCCCAGAACCATGGTCGTATCGGTCACACGTGACCCGGCCAACCCGCACGAGGTTGGCGTCAGCCTCGCCGGCTCGCTCGGTGCCAGCCTGCTGAGCGTCGAGGGCGAACAACATGGAGTGGCGCTCATCGCTGGCAGTGCGTGTGTCAACGACACCGTCGCCGACTGCCTCATCAACCTGAGGACGCCGGCCGACGGAGCGATGTGCACCCTCTTGACTAGCGAAGACCGCTCTGGTCGCTCCGAAAGAGCGAATCGAGTGCTTGGCCGGACATGGCGTTCGCGAACCCGTCGAACCGACCCTGCTCGGCCATCAGCCTCGCAGCACTCGCGAACGCCCCCCAGGCCGTGCGGGCAAGCGCACCGCCAACGCTGATTCGACGAACACCCAGCACTGCGATTTCGTCCACCGTGAGTCCGCCGGCCGAGCTTACGAGCAGATTGACCGGCTTCGGTGCGACCGCAGCGACCACCGCCGCGATCTGCTCGGGCGTTCGGATGCCCGGCGCGTAGAGACAATCGGCACCCGCCTCGGCATAGCTGCGCAGCCGCAGGATGGTCTCGTCGAGATCGGGGCGGCCCACCAGAAAGCACTCTGCGCGGCCGACCAACAGCGTCTCGCCACCCGCCTTGTCGATGGCCGTCCGCGCAGCGCGAATCCTGCCGACGGCCGTGTCGATGTCGAAGAGTGGCTGCGCGTCGTCACCGGTCGAGTCTTCGATCGACAGCCCGGCCACACCGGTGTCGATGGCAAGCCCGACGTTTGCTTCGACGCCTGCCGCGTCGGCGGCAAAGCCGTTACCGAAGTCGGCATTCACGGGCAGATCACTGGCCTCGACGATCTCGCGGAGGTGGGCCAGCACGCCACTCAGCGGAACTGCGCCGTCCGGGCAAGCATGCGACCATGCATGGCCGGAACTGGTCGTGGCCAGCGCCTTGAAGCCCAGGCTTTGCAGGAAGCGGGCGCTGCCGACGTCCCAGGGATTGGGCATCACAAAACAGCCCGACTCATGCAGCCGGCGGAAGGCCAGGCGCTTTTCAGTGGTGCGGGACTGGCGATCCTTCATGAAGTGGCCTCCTCAGGCGAATTTCGGAATGCGGGCGTTGACGGAGGGGCGCCAGGTCACACCCCGAGCCAGTGCTTCCAGATCGCCAGGCCCCGCCTGTGCGGCGACGTGTTGCCAAGCGCAGCTGGCAATGGCCAGCGCGGCCGGCCCGCCTGGGCAGGCGTGGGCGCCGGCTCCGAGTGGCAGCGTCGTGTGCTGCAAACGGTCCAGCCGAAAGGCATCCGGCGCTTCGTGCGGCGGAAGATCGCGCGCGGCCGATGCCGAGACGAGCAGGACGGTATCACCCGCGCGCACCGGCCGGCCCTCGATGGCGGTGTCATTCGCCATGATTCTTCGCGTGTTCTGAATGGGCGGGTCGTGCCGCAGCACCTCTGGACCGAACAGATCCCAACGCAGGGTCCCGGCCACAGCGCCGGCGCGCAACCCTTCCTCCGCGGCCAGTCTGAGCAGGCCGGCACCGATCAGGCCTGCCGTGGCCTCATGAGGCTGCATCAACACAGCGACATGCGCGGCCGCATCGTCCAGCCCATGGACGCCGTGCGCTTCAAGCAAAAGCAGCAGGCCGTCCAGCGCATCGATGGCGGCTGCGCGCTGCGCATCGGTGGCCAGCGGGGACAGCCCGGCCACCCAGGTGTCGATGCATGCCAGCATGGGTTCGCGGGCATGAGGCGCAACGCCCAATGCTGCAAGGATCGACATCACCGGCAAGGTGCGAACCAGTTCGTTCAACGACGGGCCGTCCCTGCGCTGCCGCCACGCCCCTGCCACGGCTTCGATCACCTGGGCCGCCCCGCCCGCGACGAACTCGCCGGTGAGCTTGCGCATCAGAAGCATCGTGCGCCCCCGCTGCGCGTCATGGGCCGTACCGTCGCTCATTCGGGCCAGCCTGCCGAACAGCGCACCCGCCGGAGACCCTTGCAGGAACGGAGGAATCGGCTCACTCGGCGGCCTGACCTTGGCGGCTGGCATGTGCAACGCGGTGGTGACCCCTGGCGCACTGACCAGAGCCCACAGCTTGCGATCTGGAAACCAGTGCAAGCCCGCCTCGGCACGCAGTGCCGCATAGTGGGCGTAGGGGTCAGGATGCGTGACCGCAGCGATGGGGTCGGTGGGAGCGCCCCTCATGGACGCTGCATCGGCTGTGGCTTCGGGCGCGTCTGGCATGGCTTTGCGTGTTGTTTGCCTACTGTGCAGCGTCGGGCAAGCGGGCCGTGCCCTGCTGTTCGATGTCAAAGCCATACAGCCAGGTGACGCCGATGCCCGTGAGCGGCGGATAGGGCGGCTCGCCCCAGAAATCGTCCTTCACATTGAAGAAGACCGGCATCAGACTTTCCGGGTTGACGATGTACACCGTGAAGTCGACGACATCAACGAAAGTGCAACCCGCCTCAGCGAGCACGCTGTTCAGCTGGGCGAAGGCGGGGCGCAGTTGCTGTTCGTGATCGGCGTGCGGGCTACCGTCGTCCTGGCTGCCCACCTGGCCAGAGTCGAAGTGGAATCCGCCCGAGGCCACCGCTGCCGAATACTGGTTGCGTTCGCAGAGTTCCCGCCGGCCGGCGGGGAAGATCGCGGTTCGTTGGGGCATTCACAGTCTCCCGAAGCAGCGCTGGTTGCACTTCACGGCGCAGGGCCCAACGCGACCTCCTGGGTTCCGACCGCAGCGGCCTTGCGCCCGGGTGCTGTCTGGTGAGACCAGTACAGATGGGTATGCGCGATGACCTTGTCCGGCGGTGGCGCGCCCCACTCCGAGTGGTCCTCGGTCGTATGGGCGTCACTGATGCGGGTCACGTCGTAGCCCCTGACGAAGGCGCCGTGGATCGTCGAGCGGATGCACGCATCGGACTGGGCGCCGACGACGACCAGGCGCCCGACTTCAAGGCGCGACAGGCCCGCCTCGAGGCCGGTGTCCTCGAAGGCGTCGCCGTAGATCTTCTCGATCAAGGGCTCGGTGTCGCCTGGATGA
>JAYVKG010000015.1:0-57335 GCA_043768625.1 Betaproteobacteria bacterium | reverse complement strand
TATAATAGTAGGCTTCGTTGGGTCGTTAGCTCAGTTGGTAGAGCAGCGGACTTTTAATCCGTTGGTCGCAGGTTCGAATCCCGCACGGCCTACCATCGATTCAAGGGCTTAGGAGAAATCCTAGGCCCTTTTATATTATGGCTGTGGGGGAAATGTGGGGAACTTGATCACATTATCCACACTACGGCTGTTCTCGATCCTTGCTGCGGCAACGGCTAAATGCTCTGTAGCGTACTTTGCATAACGATCCACCATGATGCGGGACTTCCAGCCTCCCAAGTCTTTCAGCTCGTCGCACGATGTTCCGGACTGACGATGCCAAGAGTCCCAGGTATGCCGCAAATCATGGAACCGGAAATTCTCGATTCCAGCTTTCGCCAAGGCAGACTTCCAAGCTGAGTTTGTTAACCCCCATCCAATCGGCTCCCCCTGTAGGTGAAGCAAAACATCGGATGCTTGCCAACTTCCGCTTCCAGTACGCGCACAGCGTCTCGATTCAACGGCACACCTCTCGGTGTTCCATTCTTCGTTTGATCTAGCCAAGCAGTACCTCGAACCAGATCAACGCGATTCCATTCCAAGCCGGTAATCTCGCGTGCCCTGCATCCGGTTGCCAGTGCAAATCGCACCAATGCCGCCAGATGTGGGGGACACACTGCCAACAGCCTCTCCGCTTCCGCGCGATTGAGCCAACGATCTCGCTCAACTTCGCCGTGAAGCAAACGAATCTTTGGCATTGAATCTATCCATTGCCACTCATCCCGTGCCATTTTCAACAGGCACCGCATGGTAGCGAGATATCGATTGACCGTTGCCGGTTGATTGCCTTTCGCCAGTTGCCCTTCGATGACGCGCCATACAATGTCACCGGTAATCTCATGGAGGCCTAACTCGCCAAGATACGGGTCCAGCTTGCGACAAATCCGGCGAGTGTCTTCAATGCTTCGAAGATTCGCTTTGAGGGCTAGATACCGAATGACGGCTTCCTTCCACGAGCGTTTAGGCTTCACACCGAGATAGTTTTCCAGATACGCTTCGTGCTTCAGTTTTGCTAAGAGCGCTTCGGCATCCTGTCGGTTTTCGGTCTTAGAGCTTCCTCGTAGTCGTTTTCCGTTTGGTAAGACAACATCGATCCACCAGTAGCGGGAATTGAGCCGCTGATGGAGTCCAGTTTCACGGGCCATAAAGTTTCCTTTCGAGCCCGCCCACACCGCTTATGTTCTTCGAGCCACGCATCCAAGTCAATCACATCGTACAAAAGGCGACGACCGAGCTTGATCGACGGAACCCCGAGTTTGGTAAGGAGGGTCAAACCGATCCCCAAGAATCTGGAAGCTTCCTCTTTGCTTAGGCACCGAACGGGCAGTAGGGGCGAGCGATCCTGTTTCATTAGCCGCCCCTAGATGCCTTGCGGTAAGCCCTCGTACTATCTGCACGCTCTTCTGCCTCGATTGGATCATCAATACCATCCGGACCGTTCTGAATGAAATATTCTCGCGCCTTGAGTGCAATTTTTTCTCTGATGATCTGGCTGGACGAAACGCCCTGAAAAAAGGCATCCGCTTCGAGCAGGTTATTTAATCCTTCACCCATCTCATCCAAAGCTTGTTGCCGGTCGGAAACACCCCGGAGGAGCATGAAAGTCGTCAGCGCACTCAGCGCACGCCGCAAAGTCGCATCTTCGCTTGGCTTTTGCGTTGTCACGACCCGCTTCAACCTGGGCATTTCTTCAGTACCAAAATCCACTGAGGAAAGCGCAGACCAAAGCGGATGAACCGGCCAGCGTGACCGTGTTTCGTCGTCAACATTGGGAATGCTCAGACGCAGCCAGTCGCACGTTGCATAAGACCATAAGCCGTTGAGCTGAGCCATTACCAACTCATAGCCCTTGAGTCCTAGGCGTGTCAACAAATCGCGCTTGTACTCAAATTCAAGCCGCCATACTGGTTCGCCTTCCTTCCAGCCGCCCTCAGCCCACAACGACCGGACATATTGCGCGCCGACCTTTTCTATCTGCAGATTCTTATCGTACAACCGCATCATGATTGGACCGCCGTTACCGATGGACCAACCCGAAAACTTTTGATGCTCAGCGTATTGATTCAGCATCGAGGCACGAGTGACCCATGCACTCCGCGTCCAGGACTCCATGTCCTCGTAGGACACGAAGTCGACAAACAAATCGACGCGACTAACACCCGGCTCAGCGTCGAGCTGTCCCATTGAATCCAAGATCGTCCGCGCCGCTTCCATCCCCTCACGGGGTGTTACGGTACTCAAATAACGACTGCTAAGCTTAACTGTCGCCATTGGCAGTTTGGTCGCAGTGTGCTTCGAGAGCGAAATACGAAAGCAAGCATCTTCCAAGACAAACGCAAATACGCCTGCACCTTTGTCCTTGACCTCGAAGGCATGCCGACCGAACGGCCATTGGGCTAAGGATTTTTCCATCGGATCAGGCGACTGTGCTTGCTCTTTCCGCCGGATGAGTTTCTTTTCTGTCTCTTCGTTTAGGGTTCCTTGAAAGGACAGGTAGAGACTATCAACGCCCCAACGAAGGATTCTCTCTACTGGGTTGCATGAATGGGGTGCTGTGTTACTAGGCATCGCACCCGAACCACCTACGGCGGCGGGGGAGGCTAGCGCCTCGACCGCGCCGCCTATCGGCGGCTCTCCGTTTCGTGGGCGTATGTTTTCTGAGTTACCGCTTAGTTGTGATTCCATGTTGAATCCTCATCCGTTTGGCAACCGCGAATACGGCTGCACCGGATAAGGAATTTATGCGTCCCATTACCGTCAGGACAGGCACTCAGATTTAATTTCAGTGACTGGACAACAAAGCATTTTTCTGCATCTTTTTGTAGGCTCGCACACGTTTATTTAGTGCCAGCGGGTCCTCGATCCGGTTTTCCCAGCGATGTAAGCCTGCCGCATCGCAGATGTCCAGAATCTCCGCTCCAGTCAAGTCATCCAGCCAGCCAAGCGTGTCCAGCGAGGCCAGGACGGTCCAGAGTCCTGGGTACCGAATCTTGCTTCGTGCAGTTGGATTTTGCAGTCTATACATAGCACGTGACAAAAACTCTGCCTCGCCATAAGACTGTGCATTCTCGATGCGTTGCAAGAAGTACGGATGATGCGAATATATTCGCCGATCGATTTGAATTGCTTTGCAAAACGCTTCGTCGTCACCCGCGATTGCCTTCGGTACCAAGGACGTAAGGGTCTCGCCATGTACCATGACAGCAACAATATTGTGAAAGGCTGTTAAAAACCCTGACCACAAGAATTGGGCTACCCGGATTAACTTTTGCTTCTCAGCTTCAGGCAAAGCATCAAATTCCCTTTCGGCTTGGCGTTTCTCGTCTGCAGTGCGATGAATATCGAAAATCTTCTCTATCGCATCCCCCACCCCCTCGAAATCGGCGACAAATTCTTCGAGTTGCTCCTGTTGCTTTTCGAGAGGTAGGGCGCTGAGCTCCAAATCCCACGCTTTGATCTCTTCGGGTTGCATGAACGCGCATAAGAAGCACATGGAGATTTTTCGAGGATCGTCGTATAGAACGACATAGTTATTGATCTTCAATCGCTCACGAATCGCCGCAATCTCGGGTGGCAAGCTTATCCAGCCGCCTTTGCTCTGAAAAAAGCGAAGTGCTTCAACGCACGTTGGCGTGCCTGCGACAATTAGCTCGCGAGTTTTGTCTATACTAAGGCGTAACACTTGATAACCTTTTCCCCATAAGTCCTCAGCGCGACGTACAGCCAATGAACATATTGGACCATCTTCGCTTAGATGATCGATTGGATAGCCAAATGGTAACGGTCAAACAAGAAAGATTGGGGAACGAAACAATGACTTCCAAACGTATGCTCAATCAAAATGTCCTCGGCGATTTGCGAGCTGAAGCAGACATTGCAATGCTTGAACGTACGTTTGTCGAAACGCCGGATTACAGAGCGCTAATCGAGTCTACAGTTCGGGCAGTGGTTGTCGGACGTCGCGGGACGGGAAAGAGCGCGTTGCTTTACATGCTTTCAAAGTATTGGCGGGGCGTTAAGGGTGTCGTCGTCCTTTCCATTGCACCGGAAGAAGAACAAATAATTCCAATTCGTACACAGCTCGCTCTATTTGGAGACAAGGTAACTCGTATCCGAACGGGAGCCAAGATAATTTGGCGCTATGCGCTAATTTTGGAGTTAGTAAATATTCTCGCGACAAAATATAAGGCTGCTACTGCCGTTGAGAAGTCAACGCTTCTTGCCGCTAGACACAAAGCCTGGATTTCTGCTGGACCGGATATTCTCACCCGAATTCGAAATACGTTGTCAGCTCACCTTTCGGGCATACCTTCGCCTGACGAACGAATTGGTGAACTTCCGAGAATCCTCGACATCAATCGCGTTCAGGAAGAGTTTGCAAATCTTGTTTCTGAGCAATCGATTCGTTGTGTAGTTCTGATTGACAAGTTGGACGAAGGATATGACCCCGACGTAATTGGGATTGGTCACGTTGATGGCGTTATTTACGCCGCAACTGAATTGAGCACCAGATGTTCAGAGGTGCAAACGTATACGTTCCTACGCGACAATATTTTTCGCGCTGTCGCAGATGCAGATCCCGACTTCTCTCGAAACATTGAAGGCCAAGTACTGCGGCTTCATTGGGACGCATATCAACTACTAAATTTGGCATGCAACCGCCTTCGAGTTGTTTTTGATTTGACCATCGAAAATAACCAACGATTGTGGGATAGGTGCACAGCGAACGAGTTACAAAGCGTGGATGGCTTCAAGAAGTGTCTACAACTTACGCTATACCGACCTCGCGATCTATTGATACTGTTAAACCAAGCCTTCTATGCGGCTGCGAAACAAAATCGAGACCAGATCATCTTGGCCGACGTGGAGGGCGCAGCAAAGACGATTTCAAAGAACCGGCTTGACGATTTGCATAAAGAATACGACGCCATCATTCCGGGGATTAAGGAGATAACGTCCTGCTTCCATACTAGGCCACCGGAACTCTCTTACGAGGAAGCCGGCGAGCTACTGACCGTTCTGCTTGAAAGCAGCGATTTCCCCGCGGAAGTACTGCAGCAACTTGCAATATTCGGGCGACCAATAGAAGTCTTGCAGGCACTACACAGCATTGGCTTCATTGGCATTTACGATGCCATTTCTTCCTCATATGTTTTTTGCCATGACGGCAGAGACTCTGAGGTCGCGATTTCCAATTCAACGCGATTCTTGGTTCATCCTTGTTATTGGCTTTCGCTGGGACTAACAAAGAACTCGCTAAAACCGGAGGAGGCGCAAGAAATCAATGACGAATACGAAATCCAGGTCAGCTCAAAGAATCCGGAAATAAGAAGCGCGCGAATTGGTAGGTATATGTCCGAACTGGCAAAAATCCCGATAGGAGACCAAGGAGCACAGGATTTTGAACAGTGGTGCCTAGACGTCATAAAAATCATCTTCGCGGGTGCATTACGCAATATCGAGCATCACCCAAATAAGGCCAATGTGCAGCGCAGGGACATAGTTGCCCTAAATCTTAGCAGAACCGACCTTTGGAAGAGAATTTATGAAGATTATGAGACACGGCAAGTAATCTTTGAGTGCAAGAACTTTCAAGATATGGGTTCCGCAGAATATCGACAGATGCTTTCTTACCTTAGCGGCGAATATGGACGTCTAGGGTTTCTAATTTGTCGTGACGAAAAAGAAGACCTATCGAACGGCAAAGATTTGAATTGGTTCAAAGAGATGCACGCGGGCCACAAGGTGATGATCGTAAAATTGACTGGCAAATTCCTTTGGGGAATTTTGGCGAAAATACGTAGTCCACAAAAACACGACGCCGGTGAAGATCAACTGCACAAGTTACTTGATGTTTATGCGCGTTTGTACATTGGGAATAGCGCAAATGTGCCCCGCCGAGACAAACGAAAATCCGCAAAGCACGCCACATCAAAACCATAACAACCGTACAAGCGGCTTGCACGGAATAGAAACCAAAATGTGAAAGTCTCTCCACCGTCTTGGCGAGTGTTCGCGAGTGTGGGCGAGCATTAACGTTAATAAATCAATGACTTAGACAAACTTTTAATCGCCTAGAAATCTAATAAAATCAATACGCTATGTTTCGAATGTGGGAATTCAAAGTGCCCGCAATTGCGATCCTCGTTCGGCGTATTTTGACACGCTGTCGATGTCTCCTATCGGCCAATACCGGTCGTTCAAACTTTAGGACATTAAATGACTGATACAGATATACAGATCAGATCGCAATTGCAGATGCCAAATCCGCTTACGATCGAGCATGTGGAGCAGTCTCTGGCTCGGATTGGACTGGCTTTTTGTTGGCCATGGTTATCGGGTTTTGAACCAGCAAGCATTTCGCAAGCTCGGACGTATCGCCATTAGTCATCCAGCTAGTCTGCGCTGTGATAGTTTTGGCTGTAGTACGCATCTATTACTATCGAAATCGCCGCTCAGCCGAGGACGCCCACCACCGAATTGCGAAGCTCGGAAAGTACGTACGCGCCAACAGAGAAACAATAAAATCGCAGGATTCGGCCCAAAGCCGACGTTTTATGCGCAGCCGTGCTCTCATGTCGCAAATTTTGAGACTGCAAATACCGAAGCCGCATTTAGCAATTTGCAAATTCTAACCAGGGAGAAGTTGTGGAAAAGGAAAAAACTTTTGCGTTGATACGGATGGAGACATTTAGCGATGGAGTTTTAGCCGTCATTATCACCATCATGGCACTGGAACTGAAGGTGCCGGAGGTGGTGGGTAACTTTCAATCGAACGTGCTTGTGCATTTAGTACCTAAGCTTGCGAGCTACGCCATTGCGTTTGCGTTCGTTGGAGTGACCTGGATTCAGCACTTGCTTGCGCTGCGAGATGTAGGGAGGGCGACGTTGAAGCTCTTCTGGCTGAATCTCCTGTTCCTTTTTTTCGCAAGTTTGATTCCATTCACAACGGCGTTCCTCGGCGAGCATCCGAGCCTTCCGCTCGCTGTCGCAATGTGGGGTGCTGCCGCGGGCCTGACGGTGTTTATTGGACAGGTAGTTTATGCTGAAGCGCACAAAGAGCGGCCGTATGAGCATTGGACCGGGCGCCGCACCTTTTTTTCGGTAGCCTCGGCTGTCGCTTGTGTCGTTACGGCATTTTTATCAGTTTATCTTGCGTGGCTGTTCCTATTTGCTGGATTTGTCATGACCGTCCTTCCGCTTCCGCTCGCTCGGCGCGTCTTCTCGCGAAAACGAGATTTTGCTAGTTAGCTCAATCTGCGGAAGTGCTGGTTTATTCGGGCTGACGTCGTAGTCGGCGGGTGTCAGGTTTTCATTAAATTTCTAGCGTCTTCACCCAGGCGACCGTCAGCTTCCAAGAAATTTGACCGGCAGCAACGGGTCGATAGCAGTCGTTCAAAATGTGATGTGTGGAGTAGTCGTAATTGTTGGCGAGTGCAGGCGGGTGTGGGCGGGCATTAACGTCAATAAATCAACCACTTAGACAAACTTTTAATCCGTTGGTCGCAGGTTCGAATCCCGCACGGCCTACCAGTTAAAACAAGTAGTTAGGTTAACTGCTTGGTGTTTTACTTGCCGCGTAAAAAATCGGCAAAAAATCACAGGGCGAAGCCCGTGAATGCCGATTTGCGGCGCAGTGGCGCCAGTTTGTCGCGAAAAAAGCGCCTCGTCACGTCGGTGGATCCTTGGCCGAACGCTTGCCCAAAAACGATTAGACACAACACTGCGCCATCAACAAATTTGTTTGGCGCGTACATGCGATCTTTTCGCCCATACCGCGCTAGAGCGCGCTAATTCAGACGAACCGTTTTTCCGTCTGCGCCTAGTTTTCTTACTTGCTCAAGCGATGCATTCGCCTCTGCAAGTGTTTTGTATGGGCCAACTCTTATTCGTACTGCATCGCCTGTCTTGAGTGGACTTGATTCGCGATAGACAGGCATGTGAGCCTCCTCTATCCTGCGAATTAAATTCTCTGCACTTCCAATGGTGCGAAAGACCCCTAACTGCACAGCGAATCCCGTCCGAAGGTTACTAGGCTCCGCGGCCCCGACCGTTTGAGGCGCATTAACGCGGGTTGAAGGTACCACACCGTCAAACACGAATCCGCATCGCATACGCAGACCACCCAATTAACCGCGCGCAACCATCGCGCCTCGATTTTGTAGTCTGCGGATACGTGTTTCCTGCGGCGCGGCAATCGTATTAGCAACAGTGCTGGCCACCTCCACCGTTGCGGTAATGTGGACACCCATCGGCTGCCGGCGCTGCGCTGGGCTTGCAATTAACGGAGGTCGAAATGACTGATGGCGATTTATAGACATTACGATCCACGTTAAATTGTGAAAATGAAGGGATAAATCGGCGTTTCTCTAATGCATTAGCAGGCCGTCGACTCTTCGAGACAGCCGAAACCACGCGCATTACGCCAAGTGGGCCAGTGCCGCTGGATGTCATATTGGGAGTAAAATTATTTACATTAACCAAGGGAGACTTTCGATGAAAATGCGTCAAATTGCTGTCTGCAGCATGTTCGCTCTTGTCACCGTCGGCGCCGGTGCCCAGTCGCTGACCATTGCTAGCCACTTGCCGGGGAAAGTGCACCTGCTGCCAGCCACACTGGAAACCACGCAGTGGGGTTGGTTCGATAACGCCCAGGCTCCCGTACTCACCATTGACTCCGGCGATACTGTTGTGCTCGAGACCATGATGCACTCGCACAACCAGGTGGTTCCAGGCCGGACGATCGAAGAGATAAAGAAACTGCGCACGGATCATCCCGGCCGCGGACCGCACACGCTCACCGGGCCGATCTTCGTCACGGGCGCGGCACCTGGCGACACGCTCAAGATCAAGATCAATCGCATCGTGCCGCGCGCTTACGCGACCAATTTCAACGTCCCCGGCATGTTCGGCCAGTTCCCCAAGGAGTACCAGGACGGCCAGGTAAAATATCTTTACCTCGACATGGACAGGATGGTTACTGAGTTCGTACCTGGCGTGTATGTGCCCGTCAGGCCATTTCCCGGCACTATCGGGGTGGCGCGCAAGGAACCAGGACGCTACAGCTCCGTACCGCCCGGCGAATTCGCCGGCAACATGGATATTCGCGATCTGACCGAAGGCACAGTACTGTATGTGCCGGTACATGTGCCCGGCGCGTTGCTGTGGACCGGCGACTCACACGCGGCACAGGGCAACGGCGAAGTAAACCTCACCGCCATCGAGACCGCGTACAAAGAATTCAATATCACGGTGACGGTACTGAAAGACATGAAGCTCGACATGCCAAGGATTGAGACGCGCAATTCCTGGATCACCATGGGCTTTGATCAAGATTTGAATAAGGCATGGAACGGGGCGAAAGATCAAACGATCAAGTTTCTTTCCGAGCAGCGCAAAATTTCTGCCGACCAGGCCAGCGCAATGATGGCCAATGTGTCCGATTGCCGCATATCGCAGGTGGTCAACATCAAAAAGGGCATCCATTGCCTGACCCCCAAAAACGCCACGTACAAGGAAGACAGGGCACGCCCGACCAAGGAAACGGCACAGTACTATGTGTCGTACGCCACCGATGTCGATCTGAACAAGGCAATGGACAGCGCCTCGATGGCTATGATCAAGTGGCTGGAGACCAGCAAGGGCATTGCGCGCCTGGATGCGTATGGCTTGGCAAGTGCCGCGATGGATTGCCGCGTGGGCAGCATCTCGGACACCGAGAAGAACGTGCACTGCCTGATGCCGAAAAGTTTGTGGCAGGTGCCGAAGTAATCCAACTTCGAGCGATTATCGCAAGGGCTGCGCCATGCAGCCCTTGTCATTTTTAGGCACAGATATGCGGGCGGTAACGCTGGCTGGGTGGTTGGTAGTGGTACTGCTGGTTGCGCCGGCAGCGGCGTTTGCACAGGCCAAGCTACGCCTGGTCGCCACCACCGCTGATCTTGCGAGTCTGGCTGAGGTGGTTGGCGGTGAACGCCTCGCCGTGTCGACCATAGTTCCGCCGGGCCTCGATGCGGAGGAATATCAACCGCGGCCACGCGACCTTGAACGCCTGCGCGACGCCAATGCGGTAATACGCGTCGGTGTTGACTATGATCTGTGGCTGGACCGCTTGCTCGTAAATTCAAAAAATGCGGCGCTCGCCCGTGGCGCGCCCGGCTACATCGATGCCTCCGTCGCGATCGCGCTGCTCGATGTGCGCGGTGCCGCCGTAGGGCCCGGTCACCAGCACGGCAGCGGCAATCCCCACTACTGGCTGGACCCGGCCAACGCCGAAATTATCACCGGCAATTTGCTCGAAGTACTGGCACGCCTCGATCCGCCGGGCGCAAAACATTACGAACGCCGGCGAATCGCATTTCTCGATCTTCTCAAGACGAAACAGCGCGCGTGGCAGGAGATACTCGCGCCATATCAGGGCCGACCACTCATCGCATACCATAACAACTGGGCCTATCTGGCGCGCCGCTTCCGCTTGAACCTTGCCGGTTTTATCGAGATCAAGCCCGGCGTTCCGCCCAGCGCGGCGCATCTGGCCGTTCTGCTGAGGACGATGCGTGAACAGGCTATCGACATTGTCGTGCGACAATCTTTTGAGCCCGCCAAAAATACCGAATTCCTTGCCGCGCGCTCTGGTGCCACCGTGGTGGTGCTCGCGGCGTCGGTTGATGCCGTGCCAGGAACGGCCGATTACCTCGGGCTGATCGACTTTAACGTTAAGGCATTGGCGGCGGGTTTCTCACGTCGCCGCAGTCCATGAGCGACGCACTGTCACTACTCGCGCTGCCTTTTATTGCGGCCCTGTGCCTGGTGGGCATCCATGCCTATTTCGGCATTCAGGTATTGCGACGCAATGTCATCTTCGTCGATCTGGCGCTTGCCCAGATCGCGGCACTGGGCGCGACCGTCGCATTCATGCAGGGCCATCCCGCATTCAGCGTCGCGACCTACACATATTCGTTTGGCTTCACCCTGCTCGCGGCACTGCTGCTGGCCTTTACCCGCGCCTGGTCAGGGCGTATTTCGCAGGAGGCGCTGATCGGCGTCATCTATGTGGTCGCCGCGGCGGCGGCACTTTTGCTCATCGATAGCGCCCCGCAGGGCGCCGAACACCTGAAACAGATCCTTACCGGCACCATCCTTACCGTCGATTGGAACGATCTGGCGCTGATCGCACCTTTGTATCTGGGTGTTGCATTGGTCCACTGGCTGTTACGCACGCGACTGCTGCCGACACTTGGCGTGGCGGGCACGGACTGGCGCTGGGAATTTTTGTTCTATGCAAGTTTCGGCCTGATTGTCACCAGTTCGGTTTCGCTTGCCGGTGTGCTGCTGGTATTTTCCTTTCTCATCATTCCGGCTGCCATTGGCATGCTGTATGCCGAGCGGCTATCTCGGCAACTGCTGATTGGCTGGTCAGCCGGGGCGGCAGCAAGCGCCATGGGCCTGGCAGCGTCCTACGCCTGGGATCTACCTACCGGGGCGGCAATGGTATGCGCGTTTGGTGTGGCGTTGGCGCTGTCTGGCATCGCGTATCCGCTCATTCGCGGCCGTCAAGGCGCCAGCGCGGTGCGGCAGATGCGCACTGTCGCGCGATGGAGTGTGTCACTCGCGGTGTTTGCGTCTGCTATCTGGTTGATGATTGCGCCGCAGGCCGATCAACCGCTACTGGACGTGGCCGAATTGACACTGCCGCACATACGTAGCGTTTACATGAAATCATCTGAAGTTGCTGTGTATCAGGACGCGGCCGCCTATGCCGAACGATATTTGCGCGAAGCCGGGCGCTTGAACGAGCGCGAGGCGCGCAGTCGCTTCGACGCCAAACCGCTCGACGACGACGAATTGACACGCATATCTTCATTCATCAAATCGTATAACGAGATGCGGCGGGGCGAGGAATTTGTCATGCGCGAAGTACGCAGCCGCGCCCGTGCGCGCGTACGATGGAATGCTGGCGCGCTCGCGATTGCCCTCGCGCTGTTGCTCGCGCCGGGAACCTTTTCCACAGCACAAAGGCTGCTGCGCAGGCAACGCTCAGGCGCGGATCTGCCGAAGTCGTCAAGCGATCAGAAACGCGATTAAGCCCGCGTCTACGCCGTCCGCGCATGTCGAATGCCAAACTTCCAGCAAATGTGTGCTGCGCCAGCCAGTCATGGGACAACGACCGGCGATCGCTCGAAAGCAGTTGCGAATCACTCACGCCCTGATGGAATTGTCGGCAAGTGGCTTCGCTGGTTCTTTATTGTTTTTTATCGGGAAACCGCGCATGCGCGGGCGTTTTCCGGGTACACATCATTGTGATTTGTTGGTTCTATGTGGCGCCTGAAAACAAAAAACCCAGCCGGGCTGGGTAATTGTTCTGCTCCAAAACGATCTTCCGTCTACCGCTCAGGGTCAAGAAATCCTGCGGCTCTGTTTTATTTCAGCTTGGTTTCTTTATATGCAACATGCTTGCGAACCTTTGGGTCAAATTTCATGATCTCCATTTTTTCGGGCATGGTTTTTTTATTTTTAGTCGTCGTGTAAAAGTGACCGGTGCCCGCAGTCGACTCAAGTTTAATTTTTTCTCTCATGATTCACCCTTTAGATAGCTACGCCAGCGGCGCGCAAATCTTTAAGAACAACGTCGATGCCATTCTTGTCAATGGTACGCAGGCCGGCGGTAGTCAGGCGCAGGCGCACCCAACGATTTTCAGATTCGACCCAAAAGCGACGGTACTGCAGGTTAGGCAGAAAGCGACGCTTGGTTTTGTTATTTGCATGGGAAACATTGTTTCCCACCATCGGAGCTTTACCCGTTACTTGGCAAACACGTGCCATAGTGCACCTCAATAAACTGTTAAAAACGCGGACCGAAGGTACCGGTTCCATTAGTTGTTGATTTCTGACCTCCCACCGGCACTACTTATAACCTGCGTTGAGGACAGCCAAAAATTATACCAAAACCAAGCACTTGCCGCAACCATTCGCTTGAGTCTGGCGCGTTTAGTCGTCACTTAAGACAGCAATCCTTCTTCGGCAAACGAAAGCGAAGCGCCTGGTGCCACGATGAAATGATCCAGCACCCGCACGTCCACCAGCGCCAGCGCTTCTGCCAATGCTTTGGTCAGCGACCGATCGGCGGCGCTCGGGCTGGCCTCTCCCGAGGGATGGTTGTGTGCCAATATTACCGATCCGGCATTGTGTGCGAGTGCTCGCTTAACAATTTCACGAGGATAAACACTGGTTTGGGTTAGAGTACCGCGAAACAATTCTTCCACCGCAATGACCCGGTTTTGCGCAGTCAGGAACACGGCGACGAATACTTCGTGAGGCAATCGAGACAAGGTCATGCGCAAATAGTCACGTACCGCTCTGGGCGAATTCAACACGTCCGTTTTCTGCACTTCTTCTTCCAGCGCGCGCCGCCCCATCTCCAGTACCGCCTGAAGCTGCACGTATTTGGCTGGACCCACACCATTAACCGCGCACAAATCCGCCTCACTGGCCGCGAACAGGCTCGCAAGATCGCCAAATTTGTTGACCAGTTCGCGTGCCAGATCAACGGCACTTTTGCCTTTCACGCCGACGCGCAGGAATATGGCAAGCAACTCGGCGTCCGACAAGGCTTTCGCGCCCTGTTTCAACAAACGTTCACGTGGGCGCTCGTCTTCTGGCCATTCTGTGATCGCCATTTGATTGAATGATCCTGTGTAAAATGATTCATGGTTACAAAACCGACAAAACAAATTGCGCGCGTGTTGCTGGGCATTACCGGAGGCATCGCCGCTTACAAGTCAGCCGAACTGACGCGCCTGTTAATAAAAGCCAAAATCGAAGTACAAGTCGTAATGACGAAAGCGGGCACAAAATTTATCACGCCGGTGACGATGCAAGCGTTGTCCGGAAACTGTGTTTTTGCCGATGCCTGGGACGATCGCATCGACAACAATATGGCGCATATCGAATTGTCCCGCGCTGTTGACGCCATTCTCGTCGCTCCCGCCAGTGCGGATTTTCTGGCCAAAATCGCCAATGGCATCGCCAACGATTTGCTCTCAACGCTTGTCCTTGCCCGCCGGTCGACATGCCCGTTGCTGGTGGCACCCGCGATGAATCGCGAAATGTGGGATAACCCCGCCACGCAACGCAATATCGCCCGCTTGATCGAGGACGGCACCGTTGTGCTTGGTCCGGATGCGGGAGATCAAGCCTGTGGCGAAACTGGTTTGGGGCGCATGCTGGAACCAGAGGCGCTGCTCGCCGCAGTGTTAAATCTGAATGCGCCAAAATCGCTATCCGGCAAACATGCCCTGCTTACCGCTGGCCCGACATTTGAGCCCATCGATCCAGTACGCGGCATTACTAATTCAAGTTCGGGGAAGATGGGATATGCAATTGCTCAGGCGCTGATTAATGCCGGTGCGCGCGTCACGCTGGTGAGTGGCCCGACCGCACTCAAGCCGCCTAGTGCAGTACATTTAATTAAAGTTAGCTCCGCTTCGCAAATGTTAGATGCAGTAAGCAGCAATATCTGCGACGTTGACGTATTTTTCAGCGTCGCGGCCGTGGCCGACTATACGCCCGCGTCGCCGCAATCCGATAAAATAAAGAAAACTGGCAAAAAATTGACACTTGAGCTTGTCCCAACCGTTGACATCTTGGCGTGGGTTAACAATCTGCCCGATCCTCCATTTTGCGTTGGATTCGCAGCGGAAAGTGTAAACGTCGTCGATAATGCGCGTAAAAAACGCGAAAACAAGAAAATTCCCATGATTGTCGCCAATTTAGCCCAAGCAGCGATTGGTGCGGACGACAATCAAGTAACCATAATCGATGATAGCGGTGAGTACACGATTCCGAAGACGCAGAAAACAGAAATCGCTCGCATCATTGTCGCTCATGCGTCGAAACTTATCGCCGCAAAAAGCCCGCACCGGGCTGGCCTGAAATCGGTAAAAAATGCATAAAATCGATGTTCGCATATTGGACGCGCGGCTTCTGAAACAACTTCCGCAATATGCCACACCCGGTTCGGCAGGCCTCGATCTACGCGCGTGCATTGAAACACCCATTACGCTGAAACCCGGCGATACCACATTGATTTCTTCAGGCATTGCGATTCATCTTGGCGACCCGAAATATGCCGCGATAGTACTCCCCCGCTCCGGCCTCGGTCATAAACACGGCATCGTTCTGGGCAACCTGGTGGGGTTGATCGACTCGGACTATCAAGGCCAGATTTTTGTCTCCGTATGGAACCGGGGACAGGCTGAGTTTACGATTCAACCAATGGAACGTATTGCACAGATGGTGGTGGTGCCAGTACTGCAGGTGGAATTTAATGCGGTCGCCGATTTTGTGGAATCTACACGCGGCGACGGCGGATTCGGCAGTACCGGCAAAAAATAACCCGTCGACGGGCGTGTCTAAGGTACGCAATATGTGGCTAATATGCGTTGCTGGCGGACGCCACTGCATTTCACCATCGCTTTCGGAATTCTCACACAGGCGCCGTAACCCAATGAACGTCCGGTATTTAAGTCACATCATCATGTCAGTCACCAGCGTCTTGGTGGTCGTTTCGACAAATGTATTTGCTCAAGCGGCCGCATTGCCGACAGGCAAGCCGCAGACCGGGCTCCCGCACGTTACGCTTAAGGTTGGCAGCCAGCAGGTACGTGCCGACGTTGCCAGCACCGACGCAACGCGTCAAATTGGCCTGATGTTTCGGCAAACAATGGGCAGGCAGGACGGCATGCTGTTCGTCTTTCCGGAAGTGGGTTACCACGCGATGTGGATGAAAAACACACTGATGCCGCTTGCCGTGGCCTACATGAATGAGCGCGGCGTGATTCTCTCGATACACGAAATGCAACCGCTGTCGGAAACTGCGCACCAGGCAGCAGGCCCTGCGCGCTATGCACTGGAAATGAACGCGGGATGGTTTGGTTCCAATAAAATCAATGTCGGCGACACCGTCAAGGGTCTCGACAAGCTACCCAAGCCACGGTAGAACGCGGTAACTACGCTAGCCTGAAAGCGTCATGCCATTGCCACTCCCGCCAGCCTTTGAGCATCGGGAAATATAAACCCAGCCTGATCGTTGTTACTTCTGGGGCGAGTTGCATTGCGCTTAAAATCGTCGCATAGGTCTCGAGTTGCGCGGCGTAGCGTTGTTGTTCGCTGTCCAGAAATGCCTCCACATTCGCGCCATCGTGGCTACCGGTTTTGAAATCTATTATCCAGCGTACCTCGCCCTCGAGGAAAGTGCGGTCTATGGCAATGTTCACCAGTTTGCCCGCCTGCAGCCCGCTCAAGCGCCACTCCGCACGTGCGTCGGCATGCGCATGCAGGACCCAGCGTCCCCGCGAATCGGCAAGTGTATTGGCTAATGCGTCAACCACGCGCGACGCCGCAGCCGGCAGAACAGCGGCGGCCACACCACGCCACGCAAGCTCCCGCTCAATTGACGGCAGCAGAGACACGATCCGTTCGCGACCCCAGTTAGCCAAGCCGTCTTCGGCGATACGCTGCAACCACACATGCACCACACTACCGATATGGCGCGCTTCTTCACCGGCCCATTCAAAATCGATGTCTGCATAATCAGTGCTTTGTTGCCAGGCAGCAGTCGCGGAAAATCCTGAAATACCCTCCAACATCTGCGGCAGCGGCTGGACGCTGCTGATGCGCATCGGGCTAATCGGTGCGTCCGATGCGGCGGCGGGGGCCACCGCATCCGCAGGCGCATCGGCAACACTGCCATCGTTTACCAGCGTCGTCACTACCGCAGGCCACAATACGGCCAGCAGACTGTCGGCGCGCGGCTGGATGAAAATCTCTCCAGCGTCGGCATCATCCCTGACGGTGACCATGCCGAGCAAATGCAGGCGCCGCTCGGCACGGGTGGCCGCAACATAGAGCAAACGGACGATCTCCTGCCGCTGCTTTTCCTGCTCCTGCTGAACCACATATCGATAAATCGCGTCGGTTTCGCCATCGTCCTGGGCACCGGTCTCCCGGATCGGTGCCAACAACAACTCCGCTTCACCATTGTCAGGATTCGGCTGTTCGGTCCACACCAGCAACTTCTGCTGGTCGTGCCTTGGACCGCGGTGCAGGCCCGGCACGATCACCGTATCAAACTCAAGGCCCTTTGCTTTATGAATGGTCATGATCTGCACCGGTGGCACTGCAACATCCTTGGTTGCGATGCGACCCCCTGCAAACAGCTTTTCGACGCGGCTTTCCAGCATTTCGACGTCGATTAACTGGCCGCCACTGGCCTGTGCCAGCGTCTCCGCGTCGAGCAATTCCAGCAGCAACCCGGCATCGTCCAAATCATTTTCCCGCTTGAGACTCGCCGGCCCGCGCAAACGAAGCCAGGTAGTTTCGACTACTTCCCGCAACGGCAGTCGGCGACGCATCGCCAGCGCCGGTGCCAGCACATCACAGAATATTTTTACGCGGGCTTGGCCGTCAGCCGACATCGCTGCCACGCTGGCCACATCGTTAAGTAGTTCCCATACCGTGCGCGCCGCTGCTGCCAGCACCCCGTCCACCGGCACGGCGCCATGCGTGACAATCGCCAAGTCATTCAAGGTCAACCCACACCACGGCGCACGCAAAATGGCGAGCCAGGCTATGCGGTCGGCCAGATGCAGCAATGCGCGCGTGAGCGACAACAGATCCAGCACCACCGGAAGCCCCTTTAGCGGATCAATATCGACGGCGTTAAAGGCAATATCGGCCGTCTTCAACGCCGCGACGATTTCCCGCAAATGGCCACGGGTGCGGACCAGTATGGCGATGACGGCGGTGGGTTTGTCGAACCGCGTGGTGCAGATAATATTTACCACACGCGTGGCTTCCAGCCGATCGGCTGACGGGGTGGCGTGCTCCGCGCCACCGTCACGGTCAGCTGCAGGCGTGGCCATAAAACAGGGATGCAGCGTTACCGCATTCGGCGACCCCCCCGGCATCAAGTCGTCCACCGCGAAAGCCACGCTCGATGCGTACGGGACGGCGCCGAGCCGCGTGTCTTCCACTGCGGGCATCAACGCTTGAAAGGCGTTGTTCAACCAGTCCACCACGCCAGCTTCGGAGCGGAAATTGACCCGTAACGTCAGGCAATTCAGTCGCACGCCGCCAACGCCGTCTTGCCATGCCCGTGAAAACAAACTGACTTCTGCTTGTCGAAAGCGATAGATTGATTGCATCGGGTCGCCAACCAAAAACAAGGTCCGGCCATCGCCATCGCTCCAGCCGCGCGTCAGCTTTTCAAGCAGCTCAAATTGCGCGAACGAGGTATCTTGAAATTCATCGACCAGCAGGTGACTGATGCGATAGTCCAGCGCCAGCGCAAGGTCAGTCGGGACATCGTCGTGCCCCAGCGCACGCGACGCAGCTTCGGCGATCTCGGTAAAATCGCATTGCCCGTGCCCGCCGAATACATTCCACAGTGCGGCCACGGCGTGCGGCAGCAAGCGCACGATGGCGCCCAGGATCTGCCACTGACTTTCGCTGTAGGCGGCGGCGGGCAAGGCGCGCAACTGGTGTAGCGCGGCAGCCAATGCCACGCCATTTGTGTCACCGCCGGCCAAGACTGACAGCAACATGTTCATGCGATTTTTTTGCGCACCGAGCCGCGCTTTTTCATCTCTGCCCACGCCAACCGGGAAGCCCTGATTCTTGTTCACCACTTTTCGCCACGTACCCGTCTGGGTCAATAACAGCCCGGCAAGAGCCAGCCAGGCTGGTAATGCTTCTGCTTCGCCATCAGGAAACACCGACAACGAATCAAACAGACAAAGTGCAGACAGCACGGGCTCTGCAGCCATATTTTGGCCTGCAACCCGCGCCAATTCTAGAGTTTCTCTTTTAGATTCTTCCGGAAAAGCCGCCGCGATTCTTTCTGCCGCCAACCTGCGAATCCGCACCAATGTCGCTTCCAGTATCTGGCGTTCACCCATCCCGGGGAGATTGCGCAGCCAGTGATCGCGCGAATGCAGCAACTCTGCCAGCAACGCTTCAGTGACGGACACATTGTTATCGAGATGAGCGAGTAGTGTGGCCACATCATTTGCCACCACATTGCCGTCATTGACCTGACCGAGCAGGTCGCGCGCCGCTTCAAGATAGAGTTGGCTCGCGTCATCAATGCTTTCCGGTTGCGCGCCAAAACGTGCCAGCAACGGCATCTGGCGCGTGATGGAGGCATTCAGTGAATCGATAGTCTGCATCCGCAGACGCGAAGGCTGGCCAGCGATCTGCCAACCACGTTCAGCGTCACGGCCGAGTGCTGCGCGGGCGAGGCGGACAGTATGCGGGTCGTCGCCACTATCCGGATTGCTCGCGGACCTGAAAGCGTCGAGCACCCGCTGCCGCATTTCGGCAGCGGCTTTGCGGGTGAAGGTAATCGCAACAATTTCTTCGGGCTCGTTTACGCGCGCCAATAAAGCGAGGTAGCGCTGAATGAGCAAACGTGTTTTGCCGGAACCGGCCGGCGCGCGCACGATGAACGATTGCGATGTATCGATTGCGCGATCACGCTCAAGGTGGTCGGCGACCGGGCTTAAAGTACCGCTATGCATCGGGCGCTTCCGCACGCTGGTCGTCACCGGCATTGTCATCATCCGCAATTACCGAACCAGTCAGTTCTGAAATCCTGCAGACACTTTGCAAATCGCACTGTGCGCAGGTGAGACTGCCATTTTTCGGGTCCACCGCGGTATCACCGGCGATGAAATTGCGGGCAAGATTATTAAGCGTTGTGTCCCACTCTGCGGTCAACACATCCCACGAGATGTAGCCTTTTTTTTCCATGCCATGTTTGTTTTCGATGGGCCCCACATCCGGCAATAGGTTTTCCGTCGCCGAGACACCTTCGAAGCCGAAAACTTTCCCTTTTGCACCACGTTTAACGCGCGCAAATGCCAGCGTTGACACGCTGTGCGCACTGGTCTGGAAATAAAGGGGCAACTGCGGCTCATCGGGCCGTTTGCCCAGCCATCCGGATATCTTTGCAACTCCAGTCTTGTAATCAATGAGCGCATGGGTACCGTCGCCCAGGCGATCCAGTCTGTCGAGCCGCAGTTGCATCGACAACCCTGCCAGAGATACGTCGCGCGACTGTTCGCAGGCGATAACTTCGAACGGCGCGCGCCCGCGTTCGTAATTGAGCCACTCGCCAACTAATCGGCAAAGTCTCGCATGCTCAATCACAGCAAACCGCCCGTTGAGGCTGTCCATTCCTTTCCGGTATGCCTCGGCAATGGCCATCTGCACCAACTTGCTCACCAATTGTTCCAGCGCAGGTTCATGTAGCGCGATCAGGCCAGAATGGCTGCCGAGGTGCGTCCACACCAGGCTCAACACGTGATGCAATAGTGTGCCTCGTTCGGCCGCATCGAGCCCCGCTCCCGGAACACCCAGTGTGCGGGCGCCAAGACGATAGCGTGCGAATGCGCGGAACGGACACGCCGCCTGATCGCGCAGCACGGCGGCGCCACCAGCCAGTTTGGTGGGTTTGGGTAACGCGAGCAGTGGCGTATCGGGGATGTTTTCCCTCTGCCTGATTGAAAAAAGCGCCTGCGCATAATTGCCTGGCAGACTTTTACCAATCAACAATGCTGCTGCGGAGGCAGCAATATTTCGGCTCAAGGCACTTGCCGCGCGTGGGTACTCGCTTATCTGGCTGCCGTTACCTGTTAGTGCATGACTGAACACCACTTCTGTCGCAGCCACAAGCCAGCCTTCGGTAAGGTGTTGATCCAGCGCCAATGAAGCCGCCGCAGACGCCTCGGGCACCCCGGCGGCGCGCTGTAATCCTGCGGGTATGAACGGGTTTGGCCTCGCTGCCAGCGGCCATTCATCCTCGTGCAGACCGGTGACCCACAGCGCATCGAAGGATTGTCCCGCCGACTCCAGGATGCCGAGAACCTGAATCGGTGCTTCCGCCGCTCCCTGTTCGGGCTGAAAGACCGTTTCCGCGACAATGCTGCGCAGCTGGTTCAATGCCTCGTCCGCGCGCATGCGCGGCTGTACCGCGTCTAGCGTAGCTAACGTGCCTAACGCCTCGCGGAATTTTTCAAGCACCTGAAAAGCAGCTGAATCCAGGGCCTCGTCGCCGGGGAACCCCCACGCCTGCAGCACCTTGCCGAAATGACGACTCCAATCGCGCGGTGAAGGTTTAGTGGCCGGGGCTGGCAGGTCCATGCCCGCCACGCCATCAATAGTCGCAAGCAAACCTTGACATCCTGTCATGGCGCGCTTTAACCGCTCGTCATCAGCGCGCTTTAATTTCCGTTGCAGCGCAAACAAACTGATGTCAGGCGCAATGACTTCACGCAGGGTGGCGTCCAATCTCGCGCGTGGCCCCAGTTCGCTGGCGGCGCCTTTGATAAAGGGTGAGCGCAGCAAGCTGCTGACCTCAAGGAATGGGGTGGCGCGGTTTTGCGCAAACGCGATCAGTGTCAGCGCATCGTGCACCAAAGCGTATTCATTCAGTGCCAGGCCGAGCGATATATTGAAGCCTCCGGCATCGGCCATTGATGTACGCAACGAGGTTGCGCGCTGCATCGGTTGCAACGCATCGGTAAGCGCACGCGCAATCGCGCCACGGTTGGCACGCAGATCGGGCATGACAATGGCAATGTGTTGCTCGGGATTGGCCTGCAAGCGCTGGCGTGCCCACGCCGCACAGCCGCGCAATTCGGCGTCCTCGGTGGGAAATTCAACCCGGCTACACGCCGTCAGGCCACGCTCGCGCCACGACTGCGCGGTCTGCACCGACACACCTCGCTGGCTGCAGACGTGCATAAAATGCTGTTGCTGCGGGGTAGTAATATCGAAGCCTGCGGTGAAAAGTTGACGCGGCAGTATTTCCGGCCAGCCGTGTGAACTTTCCTGCAACAACTGCGTAAGGCAACTCGGCAACACCGACGCGTCAATTACCCCGCGTTGCCGGCACAGCGCGTCGAAACGTTGCGTCCAGCCGAGAAATACCGCTGCATCATCAAACAGCGTGCTGTGTCGCATCGCAGGTAACAAAGCCCATGCGTGGGCCACAGACCATGCGGCAGCCACCTGTCTGGCGGTTTGCGTAACGCTCAGCAAATGACTGCTTACGTCCGAGGCGCGCACCACTTGTTGCCAAAGTAGCCGGTTCTGGGCGGCGTCAAGCAGTTGCGGCAGCGCATTTTTTTCACCGCGCAAATTCAGCGCGCGATAACAGCGCTCCACAAAACTGGCGAACGGCAGGATGTCCGGGGTTGCCCACGCTGCGCGCCCGGCGAGGCATTGCGCGGCATCGAATTGTTGCTTGAGATATGCCGCGAGGCGGCGATTGGGCGTAATAACAACGGCGCGTTCGTCCTGCGATAGCGCGTCAAGCAACTGCTGGATAGTCAGGGGCACTTGCGACTCGGTCAAAGCAGAAGGAGAATTCACCCCGCGCCCACTTTCTTTACCTTGTACAGACGGCTACTTCTCCAGCAGATGCGCCTTGTCTTTCACCTTGGTCCAGTCATCGGCATCGTCCGGAGCGGGTTTTCGCTCAACAATGGCCTTCCAGCCTTTGGCGAGTTCGGCATTGATCGCAATGAATTTGTGCTGATTTTCGGGAACGTCATCTTCAGCAAAGATCGCCTCGACCGGGCATTCCGCGACACACAAAGTGCAGTCGATGCATTCGTCCGGGTCGATGACCAGCATGTTCGGGCCTTCACGAAAACAATCCACCGGACATACATCAACGCAGTCGGTATATTTGCACTTGATGCAGGATTCAGTCACAACGTAAGTCATATGCAACCTTTGAAATTCAACTTCCAGACCATTATTTTAGCAGACCCGCAATATGCATCCGTCATCAAACCTGGCTCTGAGACCGTGGCCGCGTTCAATGTCATAATACTGTCTGGATTTTTATATTGAGGTTTCCAATGAGCGATGCAATTACTTACGTTTCTGACGATACGTTTGACGTCGAAGTCCTGCAAAGCGCCACCCCCGTATTGGTTGACTATTGGGCGGAATGGTGTGGACCGTGCAAGATGATTGCGCCAATTCTCGACGATCTCGCCAAAGAATACGCGGGTAAGCTCAAGGTGGCTAAATTGAATATCGACGAAAATCAGGCCACTCCCCCGAAGTACGGCATTCGTGGAATTCCCACCCTCATGCTGTTCAAAAATGGCAACGTGGAAGCGACCAAGGTCGGCGCCCTATCGAAATCCCAACTGGCGGCATTTATCGACGCCAATATTTAGTCATTGACAAGCGCGCCTGCGCGTCCTATCCTGCTCCGAAATCTACGTTGAGTGCCTGTCCGTAGAACGTCCTGTTGTTACCTGTAGCACCTCAGCCATACCTCCCGACCTGTGAGTTGAAACCCGGTTTTTTTGGGACTTCCCCAATTAACCCGCGCGCAGAGGCGCTATGTTTCGCGGCCACTTCCTGTCCGCATTTTTAAATAATCAAAGCCATGCAATTATCTGAACTCAAACTAAAACACGTCTCCGAACTGGTGGAGATGGCTAATCTGCTCGAACTGGAGGGTGCCAACCGCCTGCGCAAACAAGAACTCATTTTTGCGCTGCTCAAGCACCAGGCGAAAAAAGGCGAGGCCATCTTTGGCGACGGCACACTCGAAGTTTTGCAGGATGGCTTCGGCTTTCTGCGCTCGCCTGACATTTCCTACCTGGCAGGGCCCGACGATATCTACGTAAGTCCCTCGCAGATTCGCCGCTTCAATTTGCATACCGGCGACACCATTGAAGGTGAAATTCGAACGCCGAAAGAGGGCGAACGCTATTTCGCGCTGGTGAAGGTCGACAAGGTCAACGGCGAAGCGCCGGAGAACGCGAAAAACAAGATTCTTTTTGAAAATCTCACGCCATTATTTCCCAACAAGCCGTTCACCCTTGAACGCGAGATCAAGTCTGAGGAAAACATCACCGGTCGCGTTATCGACATCATCGCGCCGATCGGCAAGGGACAACGCGGTTTGCTGGTGGCGTCGCCCAAATCCGGCAAGACGGTCATGCTGCAACACATTGCGCACGCCATCACCGCCAACCATCCGGAAGTAATGCTGATCGTGTTGTTGATCGATGAGCGTCCTGAAGAAGTGACGGAAATGACCCGCACGGTGAAAGGTGAAGTGGTTTCCTCAACCTTCGATGAACCGGCCACGCGTCACGTGCAGGTTGCTGAAATGGTGATCGAGAAGGCCAAGCGCCTGGTCGAGCACAAGAAGGATGTGGTGATTCTCCTTGACTCGATCACACGCCTGGCACGCGCTTACAACACCGTTGTGCCAGCTTCCGGCAAGGTGTTGACCGGTGGTGTCGATGCGAATGCGTTACAGCGGCCAAAGCGTTTTTTTGGTGCCGCCCGTAATATCGAGGAAGGGGGTTCGCTGACGATTATCGCCACCGCCCTGATCGATACCGGCAGTCGCATGGATGACGTGATTTACGAAGAATTCAAAGGTACCGGCAACATGGAAGTACACCTTGATCGCCGCGCGGCTGAAAAGCGCGTTTACCCGGCAATTAATGTCAATCGTTCCGGCACGCGCAAAGAAGAATTGCTCATTAAGCCGGAATTGCTGCAGAAGGTCTGGGTACTACGCAAGATGATGTACAGCATGGATGAACTTGAAGCGACCGAATTTCTGGTCGACAAACTCAAGGCGACTAAAAACAACGCGGAGTTCTTCGACTCGATGAAAAAGAACTAAAGCAAACCTGCTCTTGTGCCACCACCCGGCTTTGCCTTTTGAGCCGATTTACGGCATAATTTGTGGTTCTTCAAACACTTGTCTGCATAGAGGCCGCCACTGGGGCCGCCCTTTACAGAGAGAAAGGCAAACAGCATGAAACCGAATACCCATCCCGAATACCACGAAGTCATTTTTTTTGATTCGTCCTGTGACTTCAAATTCCTGACCCGTTCCACGGTTGACACCAAAAGCCGTGAGAAAATGCAATGGACCGACGGCAAGGAATATCCGATGATTCGTATCGAAGTATCATCCGAGTCCCATCCGTTTTATACCGGCAAGCACAAAATCATGGATACCGCTGGTCGTATCGACAAATTCAAGCAGCGTTATACCCGCTCGGCAGAAAAACCGGTTGCGGCACCGCCTCCGGCACCAGCCGCCAAAGGCAAGTCGGCTGCGAGCAAAGCCAAGTAATTGATCAAACGCGCATAAAAAGGCAGCTTCGGCTGCCTTTTTTATTACCGGCAAATGTCCCATCAGGACGCACCGAACGGCGGCGGTAAAATACTGGTGTAAACCTGCACCAAAATGAAATTTTTAATATGCGCGTCGGTGCTTGTCGATAAAGGTGGCCATGGCTGGCTGCCGTATTACCGATTTTGATTCCGAATCGCGCACCTCCTCGTTCATCGTCGCGGCAAAATGAAATCAACCCCTGAACCGTCACCCCAGAAACTTGGCGATCGCCTCTCCGACACGCTGTCTGCGACGATACGCCAGCCGATCATTTTTGATGGCGCTTCAACGCCTGTCAAAACCGCGTTGTTTATTATAATTTGCCTCGCCTGGATTCTGCCCGGCCTGATCGGGCACGATCCGTGGAAAACCGAGGCGACCACGTTCGGCATCATCCACTCCATGCTGCAGGGGGAAAATTGGCTGGTGCCGAGCGTCGCAGGCCTGCCTAATCACGATTACCCGCCTCTGTACCATTGGGTAGCTGCAGTCGCCGCGAAAATTTTTTCAAGTCTGTTGCCGCAACATGATGGCGCAAGAATTGCGTCCGGATTGTTTATGGCGACTACGCTGTTTTACACCTACCGAACGGCAAAACGCTTGTTCGACGAACGTGCCGGGCGCATCAGTGTGGTGTTACTTATTGGCTCGATAGGCCTGTTTTTGCGCGGACATGAGCTCAATCCAGAACTAGGCGGGCTGGCCGGCATGGCGATTGCGTTTTACGGATTAACCCGAATTCGTTCAGAGTCGACCAAGGGAGGCGTCACCACCGGTATTGGCACTGGCATCGTCGCGATGTCGGTCGGCATAATTCCTGCAATGGCCGTTCCTGCCACTGTCATCGCGCTGATGTGGGTGCTGAGCGAATGGCGAAATCGCATCTTCCGGCGTGGCGTAGTTGTGGCGCTGCTAACTGCGCTGCCGTTTATGCTGCTATTTCCGGCCGGACTTTTACTGGAAGGCGGGCTTACGCCGCTGATGTGGACCGACGCCATTCTGGGTGCGCCGTTTCTGGATTCAAGCACACGCGATTCGATCAGCCCGCTGTACTTTGTACGCAGTCTGCCGTGGGTCGGCTTGCCGGCGTTTCCGTTTGCGGCCTGGCTATGGTGGCATGACCGCAAAAAATTGCGTGAGCGCTTTGAACTCGCACTGCCGCTGGTGGGATTTTTGGTGTTACTTTTTTGGCTGTCTTTTTTCCGCGAAGCCAATGATGCGGTGGGCGTGGTACTGCTGTTACCGCTGGTGCTGGCGGCGGCCTGCGGTCTGGACCGGCTGCCGCGCAGCATGGCAAGCTTCATGGACTGGTTCAGTCTGCTGTTTTTTGGTTTGCTGGCAATTGCAATATGGCTTTACTGGACGGCTGCGGTTACCGGAATGCCTGAGGCGGCGGCACGCGCGATGGTCCGTCAGGTACCCGGTTTCAAATTTACCGTCAGTTGGATGCCATTTTATTTTGCACTCGTTCTTACTATTGTCTGGGTTTACGCACTGATGCGGGCGCATCGCAATAATCGGCGTGCGATCGTCAATTGGGCGGCGGGGGTGACGCTGGTCTGGATGTTGCTGAACATGCTTGGACTGCCAGCCGTCAACCATGTGCAGAGTTATCGCAGCACGTCGGCAGAGATCGCGGCACAGCTGCCGGCAACACACACCTGCATTGCCGCGTCCAATCTGGGTGAACCGCAGCGCGCCATGCTGGATTATTTTGAACAGTTGCGTTTTGTACCGATGGGGCTGGATGAAGCAGCCTCTTGCAACTGGATGATCATCCAGGGTGTTAAAGAAAAAGCACCCCGGACAGAAGGCGGCTGGCGACTGGTGTGGGAGGGTTCACGTCCGGGCGACAACGTGGAAAGACTGCGCCTGTACCGGCGCTGACGCCTTACGCTGCTAGCTTTTTTGCAGACGCCGGTCAAGCAGCTCAATCCAGTGCAGGATCGGTGTCCCGGTGCTGCCATGAAGTCCGCTCTCAAGATGCGCCATGCAGCCGATGTTGGCCGTGGCGATGAGGTCGGGGCTACCCGACTCAAGCGCAGCGACTTTATTTGCCAGCAACTGCTGCGACAGCGCGGATTGCAAAATGGAATAGGTGCCGGCTGAACCGCAGCATAGATGCCCGTCCGGCACCTGGGTCAAATCAAAGCCGGCATCACGCAACAGGCTTTCCACGACCCCGCGAATTTTTAAACCATGCTGCAGGCTGCAGGGAGAGTGGAAGGCGAGTTTTTGTTTCGATACTTCTGCGTCGAGAGGATAGGCTTCACCTTTTGCTTTGAGCAGCACCGATAAAGACGACCGGTCCTGAGCGATCACCTGGCTCACATCGCGAAACAGCAAACTGACGCGTGCCGCCTTTTCCGCATAATGAGGGTCATCGCGCAGCAGGTGGCCATATTCGGCCACCATCGTTCCGCAGCCCGATGCGGTCACCACAATCGCTTCAGCACCTGCTTCAATCGCCGGCCACCACGCATCGATGTTGCGCTTTATGTAAGCCTTTGCCGATTCCGCATCGTTCAAGTGATGCGCAATCGCGCCGCAGCAGCCTGCGCGATCCGCAACCATGAGCGAGATGCCCAGCTTGTCCAGCACGCGCGCAGCAGCGCTGTTGATCGACGGTGCCATGGCCGGCTGGACACAGCCATTGAGCACCAGCATCTTGCGGGGGTGGATGGCAGCAGGCCAGTCACCGGCATCGCGCGCGGATGTCACATATTTTTTTATTCCATCAGGCAGCAATTCTTTTACGGTGCGTCCGATCCGAAACGCCGCAGAAAACAGCGCCGTGCGCGGCAGGATATTTTTCAGCGCCGTTCGCGTGAGTCGATCGGCCAGGGCGCGCGGCACTTTTTTCTCAATCACCTGACGACCGATGTCGATCAGATGCCCGTACTGCACGCCCGATGGACAGGTAGTTTCACAGGCGCGACAGGTGAGGCAGCGATCGAGATGAAACCGGGTTTTGGCGGTGACCTCATTGCCTTCGAGCATTTCCTTCATGAGGTATATGCGCCCGCGCGGGCTATCGAGCTCGTCGCCGGTAAGTTGATACGTGGGGCAAGTGGCGAGACAAAAGCCGCAATGGACACATTTTCGCAAAATCGCATCGGCCTCGATGCCCTCGGGCGTGTCCTTGATCCACTCGGCAAGTTTAGTTTGCATTTTTTATTTTCAACCCTAAAAGTTATCCATGCGGCCGCGATTTAGAATATTTTCCGGGTCGAACGCCAATTTCAAATTACGATGAATTTTCTCAAGGGCCGGCTGCAGCTGGTGAAAAACGCCGACCGATTTGTTGCCGTTACGAAACAATGTGGCGTGTCCGCCCGCCGCGGCCACTTTAGGTCTAAGCATCGCCCCCTCCGCCGGACCGCGATGCCATCGCAAGCCGCCACCCCACTCAATCCACTGCGGCATCGCCAGCCCGAGCGGAGTTGCGGTGGGTGGCACGGATATCCGCCAGAGCGGCTCAGCTGATTGAAAAAAGACATCGCGCTGATCGCGCAACTTGCTCCAGAAGTTGCGCGCGCCATCCTCACTGACCAGCTCTCCACCCAACTTTTGCCGCGCTGCTTTAACTCCTGCCGCAGCGCCGGAGAGCCGCAGCATCGCCACATTTTCATGCCACGATGTCGCGGAAATGGGCAACGGCTTCCCCGCCCATTCATTAAACTGCCGTATCGCGGCTGCTTCGTCCATTTCATAGCGCAGCGTGATATCTTCGGCCGGCTTCGGCAGCACTTTAAACGAAAGATCCAGCAACACCCCCAACGTGCCCATCGCGCCGACCATCAAACGCGACACATCGTAGCCGGCGACGTTCTTGATCACCCGGCCACCAAAACGCAAATCATCCCCCACCCCGCTGAGAATACGCGCACCGAGCACAAAATCACGCACCGCGCCGGTATACGGACGACGCGGACCCGACAGCCCGCTGGCAACGGTACCGCCGATGGTGGCCCCCGGCGCGTAATGCGGTGGTTCGAACGGCAGTATTTGCGCGGATTTATCCATCGTCGATTCGATTTCGGCAAGCGTGGTGCCGGCGCGTACCGTCAGTACCAATTCCTTTGGCTCATACTCAATGATCCCGGCATATGAACGCACGTCAAGGGGCTCGCCGTTAATTTCGCCCCCGTAAAATGCCTTGGTGCGGCCACCATGAATGGCCAGCGGGGTTTTGCCGGCCCGTGCAGATTTGATACGCGCAATTAGCGAAGCAACAATTTCGTCCATCTTTTCTTCCCGTTAAAATCTTGGAATGTCGGCGCGCGGAATCCGGCCCGCACGTACGTGCATGCCGCCCCACTCGCTACAACGTTTCAATTCAGGAACCGCGCGGCCGGGGTTGAGCAAACCGGCCGGAGCAAACGCCGCCTTGACAGAGTGGAACATCGCTAATTCACATGCGCGAAATTGCACACACATCTGTCTTAGTTTTTCGATGCCGACGCCGTGTTCGCCGGTAATGGTACCGCCAACGTCGATGCAAACTTCCAGCAATTTGCCGCCCAATTCTTCGCTGCGCTCCATTTCACCAGGCTTTGACGCATCATAAAAAACTACCGGATGCAGATTGCCATCACCAGCGTGAAAAACATTTGCAATCATCATGCCGTATTCGGCCGCCAATTGCTGATAGCGCGCGAGCACACCAGGCAGCGCGCGACGGGGGATGGTGCCGTCCATGCAGTAGTGTTCAGGGCTGATGGTGGCCAGCGCGGCGAATGCCCCTTTACGCGATTTCCATAGCGTTTCGCGCGCAGTGGCATCGCGGGCACGACGAATTTGTTGCGCATTGCAGGCTACCAACACGTCTTCGACCATTCCAAGGTGGTCGGCCAACTCTTCGGCTGTGCCATCAAGCTCCACCAGCAACAGCGCCTCGGCGTCCAGTGGAAATCCGGCCGGCATGAACTTCTCGCAGGCCGTAATCACCATTTTGTCCATCATTTCAAGTGCTGCCGGTACCACACCCGCGGCAATGATATTGCCGACGGCATTGGCGGCATCGTCCACTGAAGTGAACGCTGCCAGCAGCGTTTCTACCAGTTCGGTCTCCGCCGCGAGCTTCACGGTTACCCCAGCAATCACCCCAAGCAATCCTTCGGAACCATTCATCAGTGCCAGCAAATCGTACCCTGGCGCGTCCATTGCACAGAAACCGATCTCAAGTATTTCGCCGTTCAGAGCCACCACGCGGAGCTGCAACACGTTCTGCACGGTGAGCCCGTATTTGAGGCAATGAATCCCGCCAGCATTTTCGGCAACATTGCCGCCGATGGAACACATGATCTGGCTCGACGGATCGGGCGCGTAAAATAATTTGTAGCGCGCGCTCGCCAGCGTCACCGACGCATTCGCCACCCCCGGTTGCACTCGTGCCGTGCGTGATGCCGGGTCAAGCTGCAAAATCTTGTTCATCCGCGTCATCACCACCAACACGCCGCCTGCGAGCGGAATCGAGCCGCCCGAAATACCGGTGCCGGCACCGCGCGTCACTAACGGCACCCCGCGTACCTGCCAAGCTTTCACAATCGCCACCGCCTGCGCCTCCGATTCCGGGAGTACTGCGCACAGTGGCAACGCCCGATGGGAAATGAACGCGTCGGTCTCAAACGGTTCGAGACGTTCTGCATCCGCGATAATTTTTATCGGCGGCATGATGCGTTCGAAGTCTTTGATGAGGGCAGTATGCACAGGGCTCGGCAGTATCCAGATTGCAAAAAGGGGGCTGCTGGCAAATATTATTTTTGTCCCCCAACGATCGCGTTGGCCATTCGTCGCGGTGACACGAATACTTTCGTTTTATACTATTGCACCAGGTAAACTCTAACGCCGGCGCGCCTTTCGAGCCACTATTGCCCTACCATCCGCACCCACAGCGGGCCTTCGTTATCAATGCGCGCTCAAAACCGTGGAATATCCGCGTGCGGCAGTTGCCCTCCATGCACCCGCATGCGGCCATATTCGGCACAGCGTCTCAGCGTCGGTATGGCCTTGCCGGGATTGAGCAACATTGGCGCATCGAATGCCCGCTTTACCGCAAAAAATATTTCGCATTCCGCTTCAGAGAACTGGCTGCACATCTGATTTATTTTTTCGATGCCCACGCCATGTTCGCCCGTAATAGTGCCGCCATTGTCGATGCAAAGCTCCAGAATATCTGACGCAAATTGTTCGGTGCGGTGCAATTCACCCGGTACATTGCCATCATACAAAATCAGCGGATGCAAATTACCGTCACCGGCGTGAAATACGTTGGCACAGCGCAGCTGGTATTTGATGGAAAGCTCAGCGGTACGCTTGAGCACGGTCGCCAGCGCCCTGCGCGGAATCGAGCCGTCGATGCAATAGTAATCAGGCGATATCCGGCCTACCGCCGGAAATGCGGCCTTGCGGCCCGACCAAAATTTCAGCCGCTCGGCTTCATCTGTTGATACGCGACACGCGGTCGCGCCGGACGCCATTAACAGCAGTTCCATTTTGGCAATTTCTTCTTCCACATCCTCCGCCGTGCCATCGGACTCGCAAAGCAATATTGCCTCGGCGTTCAAATCGTAGCCGGCATGCACAAAATCCTCCACCGCCTCCGTGGCGAGTTTGTCCATCATCTCCAATCCTGCCGGCACAATGCCGGCACCGATGATACTGGCGACGGCGTCGCCGGCTTTTTCGAGGTCATCAAAACTTGCCATCACCACCCGTGCCAACTGCGGTTTGGGTATCAGCTTCACGGTGACTTCGGTGGTGACACCCAGCATCCCTTCGGAGCCGGTCATCAATGCAAGCAAATCATATCCCGGCGCATCGAGAGCGTCGGAACCGATGGTGGCCCGGGTGCCGTCGATCGTGACCGCGTCGATTTTCTGCACGTTGTGAACAGTGAGACCGTACTTGAGACAATGCACACCGCCTGAATTTTCGGCAACGTTGCCGCCGATCGAGCAGGCAATCTGCGACGAAGGATCCGGTGCGTAGTAAAGGCCGAGATGGGCAACTTCCTCCGAGATTTGCAGGTTACGCACGCCAGGTTGCACCCGCGCCGTTCGCGCCAGCGGGTCTATGCTGACAATGCGATTGAACTTCGCCAGCGACATGAGGATGCCGTCGCCCAAGGGCGTCGCACCACCGGACAGGCCGGTGCCCGATCCGCGCGCCACGACTTTGGTGCCGGTCGCATACGCAATGGCAAGAATGCGCTGCACTTCTTCCACCGACCGAGGCAACACCACCAGCATCGGTACCTGCCGATAGGCGGAGAGGCCATCGCATTCATAGGGCTTCATGGCTTCGGCTTCGGTGAGCAAAGCGTGCGCAGGCAGAATTTCGCCCAATTGCGCGATCAGCGCAGCGCGAGAAACCGCTGGGACAATGTCAGGCAACTGTGACATGGTTGATTTGCTTTTGTGAGAACCTCGGACTCATCTTATGATGATAGGCGAAGTGGTACCTGCTGGCCCGGTCTTAATCCAAAAACGGCTTTTACCCAAACCGCGATAGTCATCAGCGAAAGTGTAACTGGCATCGTGACTGAAACTGCGACACTATTACTCTGGTCGCTGGCAGGCTTACTGGTCGTCATCGGGCTTGCCGGCACAATCCTGCCGGCGGTGCCCGGCGTGCCACTGGTATTTGCTGGTCTGCTGATCATCGCGTGGCTAGGCGATTTCCAACGCATTGCCTGGCCGACGCTCACCCTGCTGGCTTTGTTGACGGCGCTGGCAATTGTGGCTGATCTAGTCGCGGCATTGTTTGGCGCGAAACGGGCGGGCGCGTCCAAACTGGCGCTGCTCGGTGCTGCCCTCGGCAGCGTCGTCGGGGTATTTTTCGGGCTGCTCGGCATCTTTGTCCTGCCCTTTATCGGCGCCGTCATTGGTGAACTCATGGCCCGACAACGGTTGGGACAAGCCGCGAAAGTTGGCTTCGCGACGTGGCTGGGGATGCTGGCGGCAGCACTTGTCAAACTGTCGCTGGCGATCACGATGCTGGGACTATTCATGTTTGCCTATTTCGTATAGCCCATGGCCCTGGCCCGGCAGGAATAAATAAGTGCACGATGGGTTCAGAAGCATTGCAGCAGATTGGCAATTGCCAGCGCCACCAGCAACACCATCGTCGCCGCGGTGCCTATCAGCCGACCGGCCGAGGTGCCGCCAGATGCAAACAAACCCCACGCATGCGCGATTCTTGCGCCTAGAAACGCCGCGCCAAAAAAATGCAGCAACAAATTTGAACCGTGATTGAGTTCGAACGTAGCCAACATCAACACAAAAATGGGCACGCATTCAACCGCGTTGCCATGGACGCGAATTGCCCGCTGTAGATCGTGATTGCCGCCATCACCCAAGCCAACTTTCAAGCTGCGCCGCAACCTGATCACGGCAATCATCAGGATCACCAACAACAAGCCGAACATGGCTGCGTAAAGTGCGGTAATGGGAACCATCGGTGGAACAATCATTTTTGTCCTCGGCTTATTTGATAACAGGCTTCGCCCAATCCAGTGCGAAAGGAAACTTTCGCAACAACCTCAGGTGACCGTCAATTGTTGATTTGCCGTTTCCAGGCGCTCCACCAGCGTCTCCAAAAATTTGCGGTCAAACAGCCGCTTGCATTCGACCGTTGCGATGTTCAAATCCTCCGCACGCACTTTCATCACGATGCAATCGGTCGCCGACGTAACGGTGGCGGAACGCGGTCCGTCGCGCTTGGCCAGATACGACATTTCGCCGAAACAATCACCCACACCCAGTACGTTCAGCAGGCGCTTGCCACGCATCACCTTGACAGTGCCAGCGACGAGCAGAAAAAATGAATCGCCAACATCGCCCTCTTTAATCAACACCTGGTCGGCGGGGAACGAACGCCATTTGCTGATCTTTAACACCTCCCACAATTCGTTTTCGGGGAAATTACGGAAAAAGGCCAGGGTTTTTAACAAGCTGAATTGCGCCGTATCAGAGACTTCGACCCTGCTTTGCTGTGAGACGTATTCACTTTCCCTAACTGCGGCGAGATCCTTGCCGAACTGCTCCCACGATTGGTAGCGAAGGTTCAAGTCCTTGCTAATCGCAAGCTTTACGATATCTTCGACCGCCGCAGGGATGCCTTCGCGAAAAGATGACGGCGGCAACGGCTCATGATTGACAACCTGGTAGGCAAGGCTGGCCGCGTTCGACGCTTCAAACGGCGCACGGCCGCTAAGCAGCATGTACATCACCATTCCGACGGCATAGATATCTGATTGCACGGTCGCTTTGGCACCGGTAATAATTTCCGGCGCCATATAAAGCGGCGAGCCGACGGCAGCAACCTGGGTTCGGTCGGAAACCACGTGCAGTGCCGCACCAAAATCGGCGACCTTAATGTCGGTACCCGACTTATGCAAAATATTGCCCGGCTTGACGTCGCGATGGATCAGGCCTTCTGTATTGGCGAACGCGAGCGCCCTGACGCATTTGAAAATAATTTCCGCTATCTCCTGAATATGCAGCAGGTTTTCCGGCTGGCAAAATTTCTCCAGCGTGCCGCCTTCCACGTATTCCATCACGATGTAGCTCATGCCCTCTTCCACTACCGCGTCATAAATTGCCACAATATGCGGGTGCTGTATTTTTCCGGCGAGCGAGGCCTCATTCAGGAACATGCGCCGGTAGAGTTCTCCGTCGACCGCATCCTTCAACACCTCGGGGAACATCACCTTGATGGCGACATTGCGATGTTTGAATGTGTCCTCGGCGAGATAAACGGCTCCAGTGGCACCCTTGCCCAGTTCACGAATGACACGATACTTGCCGATGACGTCAGGAATTTTCATGCGATCCTTGGTTTCGATAGACGATTATCCGCGCCTGTCGAAAACTACGTCAAGCGGGACAGCCGCAAAAGGTAAAATCAGGGGATAGCGCCCCGACAGAAAAGGCATGAAAAAACACCTGCTGTTTCCCCTCCTGCTGATGTTTGCCAGCCTCCTGGTTGCGACCTGCGCTTGCGCGCAGTGGCCACGGAAACCGGTCCGTATCGTGGTCGCAGCACCCCCCGGTAGCTCGATCGATATCGTTGCGCGATTGATCGCGGTGCCACTGCAGGCGCGGTGGCGACAAGCCGTCATTGTGGATAACAAACCTGCTGCCGGCGGCACCCTTGCGGCGACAGAGGTCGCGAAATCCGCGCCCGATGGCTACACGCTCTACCTTGGTTTTAACGGTCCGCTTGCCAACGCGCCGGCGCTATATTCAAGACTTCCTTACGTCCCGTTGCGTGATTTTGTGCCGATCATCATCACCGGTACGCAACCAAATTTGCTGGCGGTATCGGCCGACGTGCCGGTAACGTCGGTTCAGCGTTTGATCGCGTTGGCAAAATCGCAGCCTGGAAAACTTGCCTACGCCAGCGTTGGCAACGGCTCGGCATCGCACCTGTGCATGGAGCTGCTCAAAAAGCAGGCGGACATCGACTTGCTGCATGTGCCGTATAACGGCGGGCCACCGGCCGCTCTGGCGGTTGCCGCGGGCGAAGTGCAGGTGATCTTTGCAGCACCAGCGAACCTGATCGCACAATTGAGAACGGGCAGAATCAAGCCGCTGGCGGTGAGCAGTCTGAAACGCTTTGCGCCACTCGCCGAAATTCCGACCATTGCTGAATCGGGTATCGCGGCGCTGGCGCAATTCGAAGCCATCGCCTGGAATGGTCTGCTGGCACCTGCCGCAACGCCAAAAGAGATCGTCATCCGCTTGAATCGGGAAATCGGTGAAATACTTTCCTCACCCACGGTCATCAGAAAGCTGTTTGATGCCGGCATCGATGCCGGCGGAGGCACGCCAGAAGCGTTTGCTCATTTGATCAAAGCCGAAACGCAGAAGTGGGGCGAAGTGATCAAAATCACCGGGGCGAGAGTCGATTAAAGCCGGAACGGATCGATCGTGAGCGTGCCAGTAATTTAACCAAACTCATTCATTGGCGGTCTTCACGGCGCATAAGTGCCTGCAGAAGCGCGCCAGTGCTGGCGTTTGCTCAAAAAAACTTCTCACCACTTCACCACCACACCCTTAGCGGTTCAGGACAACGCCAACGCCACCACCTGTCGGGCCCCGTTGCGACTGCGCAAAGACGCATACCAGCGTTCAACGTGCAGGTGAGATTCGCGCGCCAGCGGCAACTTCATCCAGCGATCAACCGAGCAACCCACCGGAATGTCACCCATCGTGAACGAGGCACCAGCAACGAAGCTGTGCACAGCGAGATGCGCATCGAGCACGGCCAGATGCTTTTCGGCGTTGGCGCGGGCAGTTTCGATCACGGCAGCGTCGCGCTTTTCGGGAGCGGTGCGAATGAGCTGCCAGAACGCCGGGCCGATGGCGGGATTGAACATCGTTGTCTGCCAGTCCATCCAAAGATCGGCCGCAGCGCGCAGCTGGTGGTCAACGGGCCACAGCGACCCTTCGCCGTGAAGCGCCGCCAGATAGCGAACGATCGCGTTTGATTCATACAGAACAAAGCCATTGTCTTCGATCACGGGTATCAACGCATTTGGATTCAGGGCGCGATAGTCAGGCGTGCTGACAATGCCATGTTTACCGCCCGCCTCTATGCGTTGGTATCCAATGCCAAGCTCGTCGGCGCACCAGATGACTTTCTGTACATTGACGGAGCTTAAGCGACCCCATATTTTAAGCATGGCAATTCCCCTTGATGACGGACGATTAATTATGATCGCAGGGCTTGAAACCTGTCCAATTTACGCCGCGCACTCACACGTCTTTTGCAACCTTCGGCGTGAAACCACCGCCGCTGAGCAGTCCGTATGCCATCCACAGCATGACGAGCCCGTAAAGAATCCGCGGTGTCCAGCGAGCTGGGTATAGGTAGCATTGATTGCGTTAGTTTCCAGGCCCGTATACCGCATCAACATTGCCGACAGCGTGCCGCCGGACTCGCCGGTAGTGACACATTCAACCAGGTAGTCACTATTGTTTTAATGCCTCGGGCAGGTAAGATCCGCCAGCGCACCTGCCAGTACAGCGCCTTTTTCAATGCGCGGCGCGATCCTGGCAAGATCGCGCCTGATCGCGCCGATTTCCACCGTCGCCAACGCAGCGGAAAAGGCATTAAGCATCGACACGCCCGCTTCCAGCAATAACGCCAGGCTTTCAAAAAACCGCGGGGGCTGCGGCGCATCATCAGCCGGCCGAAGAGCGGACAACGCAAAAACCGGGTCGGCTGTAGCGAATCTGCAGATTGATCGAGCGCGAACTTCCACAACCAGCGCAGCGTAAAAAAGCATCCAACCCGATGAGGAGCTGCAGTATGCGCTAGGTAAGCACCGCTGCTGATGGTGCCGCCGATCAATGCGGGCAAGGGTAGAAGGCGCAACGCCAGCAGCAATACCAACAGCGGCATGAGCAGGCGTGATCTGATCGCTGACATCTGCAGCGGACGCTGCGAATAAAATTTGCCTAGTCGACAATAGACTGCCGCTAGGCCTCCCGCGCGCAATGCCGCGTGGACGAGGCGCGCGTCGAATTTGGTGAACAGTCCGCTTCTCTCACCTGCCGTCGCCGGATCGATTCCACGTGCGGACAGTTTTTTTTGCTGCAGCGAGCTGGCCGTTGCGGGGCCCGCAACGGCCAGCAGCGCGAAGGCTTGTCGACCGGCAGCCCGGCGATTTTCATTTGTGCTGGCTGCGTATACAACTGTGCAACTGTGCGCGCAGGCACGCGGCCTAGCTGTTGACCGAGACATGGGATCTCGCGGAAACTTGCGGCGGTCGGATCAATTCAAATTGGCTTCTTTTTGTGGCGGCGGGCGGGGTTGGGGCGTCGTTTGGCGCGGGTGGGCAGGTGGTTTTCAACCGTTTCAGTGCGCAGCGCCGCCCCAGAAGGAGCAGGTGCTGCTGTGGCACTACCTATACGTTCATACTCTGCAATCACCTGTGCCCCCAGCAACAGCAGTGTGGCGGCGATTTCGAAACTCAGCAGCACCACAATCGCCGTTGTCAGCGAGCCGTACACCACACTTACCTGCGAGAGTGTGGTGAAGTACCAGACCAGTGCATGGCGGATGATTTCCCACAGCAGCCCGGCGCTCGCGCCACCGATCAGCGCGTGACGCGGCGAGATGCGGCCCACCGGCATGAAATAGTAGACTGATGATATAAGCAGGATTTCCACCGCCACGCCAACCAGATAGAGCGTCGCGCGCGACAGCCCGCTGAGCGACACGTTGAGACCGAACACCAGCAGATTTTCCTGGCCAATGGCCACCAGGTTGGCGAGTACAAAGGTGCCGGCAAATAGCGCCAGCGCGATAAACGCGATGTAGCCAAATGGCAGCGCCACGGAGGCCAGGAAGTGGCGTTTCTGCACCTTTACCCGATGTAAAAAAATTACCGAGATTGCGCTTTCCAGCACCGAGAAAGCGAGTGACGAGAAAAACAGCATCGTTACCAGCAATACCCAGCTCAACACGGCGCGCTGTTCCAGAAATGCCGCCAGTTCCTGCACCACCGTCCCGGATTGCCCCGGCACCACCCACTCCAGCGCGCGGCGCAAAGTAGAAAACAAGACGGCCTGATCGACCACATGCGATAGAGCGATCACCACCAGAATCAATAGTGGCACGATGGACAACAATGTGTAGTACGCGACCGCTCCTGCCAGCAATAAACCCTGATTGGCGCGGAATGCCCGCAGCACCTGCAGCGCGAACGTGACGGGGTGCGTGATGATTTGTTTGGCTTCGGGTGTGACGAACGTAATGGCAGGGATGGGCTTCATGAGGTCGCGGAGCGTGGCGGGCAAAGGTTACGTTGGTTGCATCGTAAACCGGATTGGAGGCAAACCTGAATGGTTTTCAATTTGAGTCGCCCACGCCCTGTTGAACCGGACCGATTAGTCCAAATACGGATGGCTTAATTACTGGCGCGGCGCGTATAGCCGTAGAAATGCAAAATGGCGGACATTTAGCAAAAATAATGCGCGCTGAACCACTGCGTCAGGGAAAACCGGCCAGAGTTTTACGGTGTCCACACTGGTGACGGCAACTTTTTTCTTTACCGATGCGGGTTCTCGCGCCGACCGGTTGCGGCTCACTGCCAAAGCAGGCCGCTGCTGGATTGGTCGCATTCGCGATCGCAATGTCTTCAGCAAGCCAGCGGCAGGTGGTTTGAGGCCACTACCTGCCGGTGACAGCCCTGCGGTGGCCACCGACATGGGCGAATACGAAACAGGGGCTAAGCGACAGGCTTTGTCCCCGCCCCACCGCAACACCAGGCCCGATACCCCCAAACCTGCGCACCAATTCGTGTCAATAACTGATCCGTCTTGAAATAACCAAAGCCGCATCCTGCGACATCGAGCCTTTGATGCAGCGCCCCTTAATAACCGGGCGCATAGATCTGCCTGGGTCTCGGCCGAGTGAATGCGGCGGTTCTATCGTTACGACCGCGGCTCAGAAATATGCCTTCATCGCGCGCCTGCGGGGCCCACTGCATTGAGGGTGGCCGACACGACATGCACATCGTTCGGTGGATGTGGAATGCCAATATCGGCGTGAGAATTCATCAAAGCATTACATGACCGCTATGCTGCATCAATTATTGCCGGGCATTTGTGTTGTCGAGCGCGGCTAGCTTAATTGCGACCAGATTTTGTTGAGCACCCCGGCCAAAAATGGGTTGATCGACAGTGGCTACGGGGCGCCATGCCGCGCCAACGTTGCGCCATGCGGAGTCGGCTGTGGCGGGTCGGCACAATAACATTGGTCAGCTGGTCAACACGCACTGCCATCGCGATCGCATGGGCGGCAATGCCGCGCTGAAGGCACGTTAGCTTGCCGCATCACCGTTCCGGTCGGCGGGGTGAAACACCTGCAGCCGTGGCCAGAGGAGAGATGCGGCGCGAAAATGATGGAGCACTATGTGCAAGCGTTCGAGTTCGACAACACCATTGCAGGGGGAGATCGTTTCCGTGCCGCTGGCCTTGATTGGGTCGCACACGCGGCACCCGGACACGACATGAATGCCTTGATGTTTTATAGCAATGAAGCGCGCATGTTGATCACGGCCGATGCGCTGTGGCATATCAAACACGGCGCCATGGGCCTGGTTTGGCCCCGCATTGATCAGGCAACCGGTCGCAAGGCCGCATCCAGTGAGCGTTCCTGAATCGGCATCGCACGACCGTTCCAAGGGCGTCGTGCCGGGCGTTTTAAGGGTTTGCGTCGTCGTGCCGATTTCAGCCCGTGCGGCCGTTGATGCCGCCAGAGGTGGTCATAAATGGCCTGCATGCTGACCTGCATCGGCGCCTGATTGCATTCAAGACGACCTGATATTTCATCCGGCATCCTGCCCGCTTTGAGCCGTTGATACAACCCTTGCCAGAATGCTGCCGACTTGGCCGCCGCAATGCGCCCACAGCGCTGCCGCGCGATCATGCCGTCGTTGCGTGCGGTGCGGACGGTATTGACCACCGCGAAGTCGACGGCCCCGTTTAAGTTCGTCGTAGATCGTTGAGCAATCCCGTCTTACCGCCCGCGTCGTTTCGCCCAACATCAGGCCGCACAAAACAGCGTTGGGAATCAGGTAACTTTTGTTTTGGGTAAGGTCCGAACGTTTCACGGCAGTTCCTTTTCATCTTGCTAAACAAAAGGGTAGCGCCGTTCGTTACCTTACCCCCATTCGCAATGCTTTATGAGTCGTTCGGATTTGGTGTGGAATTCGCGCAAACAGCCTGCGATGCCCGCCACATGGCGATCTGCAAGATCAGAATAAACCGACAATCTTGCCGTCATCATTCACGTCGATCGCATTTGCCGACGGCACTTTCGGTAACCCCGGCATGGTCATCACGTCGCCACAAACCAGCACAATGAATTCCGCACCTGCGGCCAGGCGTACTTCGCGAATCGTCACGACGTGACCACTGGGCGCGCCGCGCAACTGCGGATCGGTGGAAAACGAATACTGCGTCTTCGCCACGCATATCGGATAGTGGCCGTAGCCTTCGTCCTGCAGGCGCTTGATCTGACCGCGCACTTTGCTGTCCGCAGCGATATCTGCCGCACCATATATTTTGCTGGCGATGATTTTCATCTTGTCCCACAACGGCAGGTTTTCGTCGTAGACGAATCTGAAGTTATTCGGCTGCTCGCACATCTCGACCACAATATTGGCGAGATCGATCGCTCCTTTGCCGCCATCGGCCCAGTGTTTGGCGACCACCACTTTTGCGCCCATTTTTTCGCAGCGCGACACCAGTACCGCCACTTCTGCTTCGGTGTCGTGGGTGCGATGATTGATTGCCACTACGCAGGGCAGGCCGTAGTGTTCGGTGATGTTGTGAATATGGCGCTCCAGATTGACCATGCCTTTTTCCAGCGCCTCGACGTTTTCTTTCGATACTTCTTTCACTTCGATGCCACCGTGATACTTCAGCGCGCGAATGGTGGCAACAATTACCACCGCCGACGGTCTGAGCCCGGACTTCCGGCATTTGATATCGATGAATTTTTCAGCCCCCAAATCGGCACCGAAACCCGCCTCTGTGACGACATAGTCGGCCAGTTTTAACGCGGTCTGTGTGGCGATGACCGAATTACAGCCATGCGCGATGTTGGCAAACGGACCACCATGGATCAGCGCCGGATTGTTTTCCAGCGTCTGCACCAGATTCGGCAGCAGCGCATCTTTGAGAAGCGCAGTCATCGCACCCTGCGCTTTAAGGTCACGGGCCAGGATTGGTTTTTGGTCACGCGTGTAGCCGACGACAATTTTACCGATGCGCTCTTTTAGATCTTTGATCGAAGTCGCAAGACAAAAAATCGCCATAATTTCAGAGGCAACCACGATGTCGAATCCATCCTGGCGCGGATAGCCATTGGCCGGCCCGCCGAGTGCAATGGTAATGTCGCGTAACGCACGATCATTCATGTCCACCACGCGTTTCCAGACAATACGTCGCACATCAAAGCCGAGTTCATTGCCATGGTTGATGTGATTGTCCAGCAGTGCGGCCAGCAAGTTGTTGGCCAGCGCGATGGCACTAAAGTCCCCGGTGAAATGGAGGTTGATGTCCTCCATCGGTACCACTTGCGCGTAACCACCGCCCGCCGCACCGCCTTTCATGCCAAACACCGGCCCCAGCGAAGGTTCGCGCAGACAGATGATGGCCTTTTTACCAATGTGGTTCAGCGCATCGCCCAAACCGACCGTCGTGGTGGTCTTGCCTTCACCTGCCGGGGTGGGTGAAATGGCGGTGACGAGAATCAGCTTGCCGTTTTTTTTCGCCTTGAGGCTATCGACGAAGCCTAACGACACCTTGGCTTTATAGCGACCGTATGGTTCCAGTTGATCTTCCGGAATGCCGATTTTGGCGGCGACTTCCTGAATTTTTTTCATCGTCGCTTTTTGCGCAATTTCGATATCGCTTAGCATTTGCTGCCTCCGTAGGTAATTCTCAATTGATAAATTTTACAATCGTAAAGTATGGAACTGCAGGCGAAGCGCGCACCTTGATGGCCGTCAAGTAGAATGCGTTGTTGAGCCCAGTCAACATTCATTGCAAAGTCGCGGCAGCGACCAAACAAGCGGCCAGCGATGGCCAAAACATTCACTTTTGTCGATAACGATGGGGACATCCGTGCACCCTAATGAAAAACTTATCCGTGATTTTTATGCCGCTTTTGCAAAACGTAACCCCGTCTGCATGGCGGCCTGCTATCACGCCGACGTCGCGTTCAGCGATCCGGTTTTCCCGATGCTGCGCGGCAGCGAAGCCACTGCGATGTGGGCGATGCTGTGCGCGCGCGGCAAGGATCTGGATATTGTACTGGGCGAGGTAACTGGCGATGCGGACGGTGGCACGGCGCATTGGGAAGCGAAATATACATTTTCGCAGACGGGGCGATTTGTGCATAACAAAGTCGATGCCATCTTCGCATTCCGCGACGCGAAAATAATCCGGCACGTTGATCGCTTTGGCTTCTGGGCGTGGTCGCGGCAGGCGCTGGGCGGGGTCGGCGCGATGCTCGGCTGGTTTGGTCCGCTCAAATCGCTGGTGCGCAAGAAAGCGGCCGACTCGCTGCAGGCATTCATTGAAAAACACCAAGGCGAGTTTCCAAAGCCGGGTTAGCCCGGGTGCTTGATGCCTTGTTCTGACTTGCCGCGCAAGATGACCACATTACCGGTAACCGAAAGCGCGACACCCAGGGTCGTCAACCATCCCCACGCGAATTGCTCGAAGAAAAACGACACCGTCAGCGCAACAATCGGCACCATTACACCGACATAGGCGGCGCGCGCAACACCGATCCGCGCCATCAGGGTGAGATAGCAGGCGAACGTGATCACCGAACCGAAAATGGCCAGATAAACCAGCGAACCGATATAGCCGGCGGTGAGTTCGAAGGTGAACGGATGGCCCAGCACGGTGCCAATGACCAGCGCCAACACCCCGCCGTACAACATGCCCCATGCCATGCTGCTCCAGATCGAATATCCGCGCATTTGTATGCGGGTTGCCGCCATGCTGCCGGCTGAAGACAGCACCACGGACAGCAGCGTGAGAACCGCACCTAGTGCCGCATTGCGACTGGTGGAAAGGCTGGCAAACTCATGCCAGAACACACAGACGATGCCGAACAGTCCAAACATGGCACCTGTGGCGACGCGCATCGTCATCGGCGTCGCAAACAAGACGCGCGCCATCAGCATGTTCAGCAGCGGGCTCGCCGAATAGGCAACGGCTACGATGCCGGAGACGATGTAGGTTTCGGCGTAGTAAACAAGAATGTAGCTGACGCAAAACATCGATGCGCCGAACGCCAGGAAATCGACGTGCTGGCGGGGCGCGAAACGCAGCTTCAACCCGCGCCGGTGGCAGTATGCAAACAGGACTATTGCGGCGGTAACGAATCGATAGCCGACCGAAATTTCCGGCGCCACCTTGCCCAGCTGGAATGTGATCGCGAGCCAGGTCGAACCCCAGATCAATACGCAGGTGGCAAACAGCTGGAGATTGGAAAACGATGTCATGTCATTTGTTGCAGGGTGGGTAAGCGCCGTAAAGATGACTGTCCAACCATATGCAGACAGCCTATTCGGGAGGGGCCACCGCGGTCAGCAACGGCAACACGACTATTTTCCGAGGTCATGATGGTTACATACTTTATGCTGTTGTTTGATTATTTTTCATCGTTTTCGGCCGTCGATGGTGTCGGCTCCAAGCCTTTGCGTTCGACAACTTGTGTCGGCTTCTGCCTCGGCACTGATCGCCCGGTATTCAGCATAAACTGAGCGCTCAGCTTTTGCAGATCGCGCCATTTGTTGCTGCCCATGAGCGTTTCCCCGTGCCGGATGGAGTCCTTAAGTCAATGCGTCGACGCTACGCTAGACCGCGTTGGCCGCGACCTGGTAATGGCGATTCCGCTGGGCATCGGCAAACCGATTCACCTGGTCAACGAATTTTATCGTCGCGCGGTCGCTGATCCGACCATCAAGCTGAAAATCTATACCGCACTGTCGCTGCGCAAGCCCACCGGATCGAACGAACTTGAACGGCGGTTTCTAGAACCATTTGTTGCACGCGTATTTGGCAATTATCCCGAGCTCGATTACGTCGCCGCTTTGCGCGAGAACCGGGTACCGGCTAATATCGAGGTGATCGAATTTTTTCTCGATCCCGGTGCATACCTGCACAGCGGGCATGCACAACAGCATTACCTTAGCGCCAACTACACTCAGGTGGCAAGGGAGCTGTTGGGCAAGGTCAATGTGATTGCGCAAATGGTGGCGACTCGAGTGGTTGATACGACCATTGAATTCAGTCTGAGCAGCAATCCCGACATCACCCTCGATCTGCTGCCGCGGCTGGCCGCGCTGCGTGAAGGTGGTCAAAAAATCGTGACCATCGCGGTGGTGAACACGCAGCTGCCCTTCATGCTGGGTGACGCCGTGGTCGCCGCTGACAACTTTGATTTTTTGTTGCCCGCGCCCAGCGTCGAAATCGACTTGTTCTGTCCGCCGAATATGTCGATCAGCGGCGTGGATCACGTGATTGGCCTCTACGCCAGCAGTTTGGTAAAAGATGGCGGCACGCTTCAGCTCGGCATCGGTGAGCTGGGCGACGCGGTGGTGTACAGCCTGCAACTCCGCCATCACCACAACGCACTTTACCGCGAAGCGCTGGATACATTCGGCGCATGCCTGCACTGGGCCGGCGTCATGAAAGAGGTAGGCGGGAAGTGTGCACCGTTCGCAAAAGGACTCTATGCCTGCAGCGAAATGTTCGTCGACGGGATTCTCGATCTGTATCGCAACGGCATACTAAAGCGGCACGTCTATGCCCATGCTGCAATCCAGCGCGGCCTTAATTGCGGCAGGATCAACAAGACCATCGATGCGGCATTCCTCGACTGGCTGCTTGAATGCAACATCGGGCCGCTGCTGAGTGACGTTGAATTCGCGGCACTGCACGGTGCCGGATTGTTTCGTGACGGTGTAACCTTCAGCGAACAACAATTGGTGGGCGCAGATGGGGCAAGTTACCCCACCGACATTGCCGACCCGGTAAACCGCGCGCGCCTCATGGCGCATTGCCTCGCCCCGCAGCTGCGAGGCGGGGTATTGATGCATGGCGGTTTTTTTCTCGGCCCCAAGGCATTCTATGCCGCGCTGCGCAACCTGCCTGACGATGAACGCCGCTTGTTCAACATGACCGGGGTGGCTTTCATCAATCAGCTTTACGGCATCGACAGTGAGTTGAAGATACTGCAACGCACCGACGCGCGTTTCATCAACACCGCGATGATGGTGACATTGCTGGGCGCGGCGGTTTCAGACGGACTCGAAGACGGGCGGGTCGTGAGTGGAGTCGGTGGCCAATACAATTTCGTGGCGATGGCGCACGCACTGCCCGGTGCACGCTCGATCATCGCCGTGCGCAGCACCCGCATGCATGATGGCAGGACTAGCTCGAATATCGTATTCAACTACGGACATATCACCATTCCGCGCCATTTGCGCGACATCGTCATCAGCGAATATGGCATCGCCGATTTGCGCGGCAAAACCGACGGCGAAATTATCAGCGCACTGCTCAATATCACCGACACGCGATTCCAGGAAGCGTTGCTGGGGAAAGCAAAATCCGCGGGCAAAATCGCTCTCGACTACCGGATTCCTGACGCACATCGCAACAACACGCCGCACGCACTCGAAAATCGGCTTGCCCATTTTCGCAACAGCGGATGGTTCGCCGACTTTCCCTTTGGTACCGAGTTCAGCGTCGAGGAAGTAATACTCGGTCGGGCGCTAAAACGACTGCAACAACGCACCGCCACGCGCGTCGGCATGCTGCGGGCGACCGCCGCGGCGCTGCTACCGACGGCGGTACCGGCCAGCGTAAGACCCTCCCTTGAGCGCATGGGCCTCAGCCGGCCGAAATCAATCAACGAATGGGTGTTGCGCAATCTGCTCGTGGCAGAATTAACAAAACTTATGCCGCAAGGTGTTCATTGAGGTTGACCAGCGGCAACGCGCCGTGCCCACCTTTGCCTTTGAAGATTTTTCCTACTGCGTAATACCGACCTGCGAAAGCATGAACGAGTAGGTGTAGGCGATCTCTTTCAAATAGTCATAGCGCCCCGACGCACCGCCGTGACCCGCGTCCATATTGGTTCTCAATAACAATGGGTTGGTGTCGGTTTTTTGCGTGCGCATCCTGGCTACATATTTGGCAGGTTCCCAATACATCACCTGACTGTCATTCAGTGAAGTTTCGACCAGAATCGACGGATAGGCTTTCTTTTCGATATTGTCGTAAGGCGAATAGGCGCGCATGTATTTATACGATTTTTCTTCGTTTGGATTGCCCCACTCCAGATATTCGCCCACCGTCAATGGCAACGACGCATCGAGCATGGTGTTGATGACGTCGACGAATGGAACCTGCGACACCACGGCCTTGAACAAATCCGGACGCAGATTGGTAACAGCACCCATCAACAGTCCGCCGGCGCTGCCGCCCTGAATGATGAGTTGTTTCGAATCGGTATATTTGTTCTCGATCAGATATTTTGCGGAATCAATAAAATCGGTGAAGGTATTATTTTTTTTCATCATCTTGCCGTCATCGTGCCACTGCTTGCCCATCTCACCGCCGCCGCGAATATGCGCAATCGCGAAAATCATGCCGCGATCCAGCAAGGCGAGGCGCGACGATCTGAACGCAAGCGGCATCGAAATGCCATACGAACCGTAGCCGTAAAGCAGGGTCGGCTGGGGACCGTTTTTCTTCAGCGACTTTTTGTACACCAGCGACAGCGGCACCTTGGTCCCATCTGCAGCAATGACCATCACGCGCTCGGAATGGTAGTCCTTGGTGTCGTAACCGCCTAACACCGGCTGTTGTTTTTTAAGTATGCGTTCGCGCTTGGCGACATCGTAGTCAAACACCGAACCGGGCGTAACCAACGACCCATAGTTAAAGCGATACAGCTTGGTGTCGAACTCGGCGTTTTGCCCGGCGGAGGCCTCAAATGCGTCTTCTGGAAAGCTGATGCTGTGGAATTTGTTGGTCGCAACATCAAATACCCGCAATTGCGGCAGGCCGGCGGCTTTTTCGATGGCGACGAAAAAATCCTGGAACATATCCACGCTATCGAGCTTCACGTCCGGGCGATGGGCAATCAATTCTTTCCAGTCCCTGGGATTTCCCGCCGTTGCCAAGCCCGCGTAGGGGGCCGTTACCAAGCGGTAGTTGCGGCCCTTATCGTTGGTAACGATATAAAGTTGCTGCCCTCGATGGTCAATCTGGTACTTGATGTTATCAACGCGCCTCAAATAGGATGTGAACTTGCCTTGCGGGGTGTTGGCATCCAGCAAATATTGTTCGTTCGTTTCCGCGCTTTCTGCATCGAGCACCACCAGCGCCCTGTCGCGCGTGGTTCCGACATGGATGCCGTAGAGCTCATCTTTTTCGTTAAAAATCTGTTCCGCCTTGCCACCCAGAACCAGTCGAAACAGTCGATCGGACCGTTTGGTAGTTTGGTCTTCGGTCACATAGAACACCGTTTTGTTGTCGTTTGCCCAAGCCAGCGACGTGACCCGTTCGGCTTTGTCGACCAGCGTTTTTCCCGACTGCAAATCCTTGAAGTTCAACGTGTATTGACGGAAGCCGGTACTGTCCAGCGAATAAGCCAGCAGCTTGCCATTGGGTGAAACGTCGAAACTACCCAAGCCTAAAAATGCCTTGCCCGAGGCCAGTTCATTCAGATCCAGAATGACTTCCTCGGTGCCGGCCAATGAATTTTTCTTGCGTGCATAAATTGAATACTGCTTACCCATCTCGGTACGCGAGTAATACCAGTACTCACCTTTGCGGTATGGCACATTTTCATCTGTCTCTTTGATCCGCGCCAGCATGTCTTTGTAGAGAGTCTCACGGAAGGTCGCATACGGTTTCATGAAAGCATCGGTGTAGACGTTCTCGGCTTTCAAATAATCGATGACGTCGGGTGCGGATTTTTCGCGCAGCCAGAAATAATCATCAACGCGCTTGTCGCCGAAATTTTCGAACGTTTTGGGTTTCTTGGCAGCAATAGGTGGCATGGGGGTCGTGGTGGCAGGTTGTGAAACAGTGAACGAAGAATAAAATATCACGGTGGCGAACAGGCAGACGTTGCGCAGCATAGACAATTCCTCAAATCAGCAAAGACGAAATTATAGTCCTGTCCCTGTCTGAACCGCCGGCGCATGTAACGAATGGATACACTTTAAGCGCCCACAACCGTAGGCCACCGCGCACGATGATCGTTATGGTCAATGGCACTACTTATTAGTAATTTTCTAGTCGTCCATCCACCACAAAGGAACAGCCATGAATAACAGAACCCTTATTGCGGCAACCATCGCCGTCCTGTCCGCGACAATGATTAGTCCGGCATTTGCGCAGGGCACCAATACGCCCAATATCGACAAACGTCAGGCCAATCAGGCTGCCCGCATTGAGCAAGGCAAGGCATCCGGTGAGTTGACCGCCCGGGAGGCTGCGCGGCTCGAAGCCGGCCAGAACCGCGTCGCCGCGCAAGAAGCGAAGGCCAAGTCCGACGGCGTCGTGACCCGAAAAGAGCGCGCCAAACTCGAACGTGCCGAGAACAAGCAAAGCCGCAAGATCAAACACCAAAAACATGACGCGCAAAAAGTACCGGCACCGACAAACTAGTCCAGATCAATCCATCTCCTGTTCGCCCGGCGCATCGAAAGGTGGCCGGGCGTTTTTTATTTGCGTGCATAAGTAGTGCTGCCGGAATGCGGCATTTCAAACAGATTGATATACTGTTCGTATTTACAGCCTTGGTAACGATTGCTCATCATGTTTCATGCTTCTGTCGCCGACACTTCCAGCAAACCGCTTTTTTATGCCGACCTTAACAAGCAACTGGTCGGACTGATCACCGGCGAGCGCGATTTCATTGCCAACGCGGCCAATTTAACTGCGCTCATTTTCATGATGTTGCCGGACGTGAATTGGGCGGGTTTTTACTTGCTGCGCAGCAACGCGTTGATACTCGGCCCGTTTCAAGGCAAGCCGGCGTGTGTGCGCATTCCGGTGCTGCCGCAACCGCGCGGTGTATGTGGCGCGGCCGCGTTTGAGCGGAAAACCCAGCTGGTGGCAAACGTTCATGATTTTCCCGGACATATTGCCTGCGACGCAGCGTCGAATGCGGAAATTGTGGTGCCGTTGATCGTCAACGACAGGCTGATCGGCGTACTTGACATCGACAGCCCGCTCGTCAGCCGCTTTGATGCTGCCGATCAGGATGGCATCGAGCTTCTGGTTCGGACCTTTCTGACCAACACCGATAGCGCATGAGGGCAAGCGAGCCTGCGCGCTGGCCGCCTATTCCATTCGCTTATCCTGTCGCATGCCACTCAACTGCCTGCTAGTCGATTTTAATTCCTACTTTGCATCCTGCGAACAGCAGGATCGCCCCGAGCTTCGCGGCAGGCCGGTCGGCGTGGTGCCGATGCTGGCGGATTCTACCTGCCTGATCGCCGCCAGCGGCGAAGCGAAACTATTTGGTGTCAAAACACTGACCAACGTCGGTGAAGCGAAAAAGCGCATCCCCGACATCGTGCTGGTGGTCGCGCGCCATGAGCTCTACATTGATTTCCATCATCGGGCTGTCAAGGCGGTGGATGAGATCGCACCGGTGCGCGAGGTGTTGTCCATCGACGAGATGGTGTGTGATCTGCCATCAGGCTACAAAAGCGTTGAGCGCGCTACCGCGCTGGCGCATGACATCAAGCGCCACTTGGCCAAGCGCGTGGGCGAATATCTGACTGTCTCGATCGGCATTGCGCCTAATACGTTTCTTGCCAAACTTGCGTCGGACATGCAGAAGCCGAATGGCTTGATTATTTTGCAGGCACACGATGTGCCGGAAAAAATATTGTACCTGCCGTTGCGTGCCTTGCACGGTATCGGCGAGAGTATGGAGATTCGCCTCAACAAGCAGGGCATCGATACCATCGCCAAGCTGTACGCGCAAACGCCCGAACAGCTTCGCAGTGTGTGGGGCGGCGTCGGTGGCGATCGGTTTTTTGCGCGATTGCGTGGCGAAGAAGTAAAGGACATCGCGCACGGCCTGGGCTCGATCAGTCACTCACATGTGCTGGCACCAGAGCTTCGCAATAAAGACGACGCTTATGCGGTATTGAACCGGCTTACGCAAAAAGCCGCAATGCGGTTGAGAAAAGTGTTGCACTACACCGCTCGCATTGCGATCAGAGTAAAGTTCCTCAACGGTCCCTCTTGGGAACACGAGACACGTTTTTTGGAAACGCAGGACACGCTCGATTTAATGCATGCGCTCGATACGCTGTGGCTGAATTATCCCGGCAGGAAATCATTGACACCGTTGCAGGTTGGCTTGGTGCTTCTGGACTTGTCGGCGGAAGCCGCTCAATCGGCACGTCTGTTTGACGATCTGGAACAGACCGGCGACAAGAAAAAACTTAACGCGGCCATCGATGAGCTGAATGTCCGGTTCGGCAAAAAAGCGGCTTACTTCGGTGGTGCGCACAGGGCGCTGGACCACGGCAAGATCGCGATTGCTTTCAATCATATTCCTGACGTGGCGACGGAAAAATAATGTCCGCACAAGTGGCCGGATATGGCGGTACGCCCTGGCCGAAAATATCGGCGCCACTTTTTGTCCATCTGACTGAAGTTGGTATTTGTGCAATGGCGCTGTCGGCGAGCCGCGTGGATAGCAAAGTCTGTGCGCTCAATATAACTTGGGGGGGGGAATAAAATTGATGTGGCAAAAAGCGCAACGCGACAGCTGGAATCGATGAACACATTCAAAAATAACGTCCTCATTATCAGCGGTGCTTCAACCGGCATCGGCGAACAACTCGCGTACCGCGTGGCGCGGCAAGGCGCGCATCTTGTGCTCACCGCGAGACGACTCGAGGAACTTAATCGGGTCGCCGAGCGCGCGCGGGGCCTTGGAGCAAAAGTTGTTACCGTTGCCGCAGACATTGCCATCGCAAACGACTGCAAAAAAATCATCGACACCGCGATCGCTGCGTTCGGCCGCATCGATACAATGGTGTGCAACGCCGGTATGACCATGTGGGCCAAATTTGCCGACATCAAGGATGTGACGATGCTGGAACGCATCATGCAGGTGAACTATATGGGCGCGGTATATTGCACCCATTACGCGTTGCCGCATCTGCTCGCCTCCAGGGGGCGCATCGTCGGCGTCGCGAGTCTGACCGGGCTCATCGGCGTGCCCACCCGCACCGGCTACGCGGCAAGCAAACATGCGATGCGCGGCTTCTTCGATTCGCTGCGCATCGAGCTCGACGATACCGGCGTCACGGTGACAATGATTTATCCCGGTTTCGTGGCCACTGGCATTCGCGAAAATGCGACCGGCGCCGATGGCAAACCGGCCAGGATTGACCCGGTGAATAAGGACGATGCGATGAGTGTGGAGGAATGCGCAGACATCATGCTTCGCGCCATTGAATGCCGAAAGCGCGAAGAGATCATGACCTTGAAGGGTAAGCTTGGTCAGTGGCTGAAACTGGTTGCGCCGGCCGTGATCGACAAAATGGCCAAGCGCGCGGTCGAGGGCAACCAGAATTACGTCAAACGCAACTCTCCCCGATAAGCTACTGTAAATCAAGCACTGGCGGGCTTCGTAGCTGCTTTATGCCGCAAGAACCTCACCAGTGCTAGGCTGTCGTCCCCCTAAATCACAAACTATTTTTGTCCGCGGGTTAACATGGCCTGTGCCGCCTGGCTCACCCGCCCACCGGGATTCGGCGAGTAACGCAGGGTATCGCGCAGCGGTGACCATCCTCGGGCGCCTTTCTTCGCCACTTTGGCGAAGCAAAGAAGGAAGCTGGCCACTGAATAAGCCTCGGCATTTCCTCGAAAAAAATAAAGCGCGCACTCGTTTACGAAACCTGAGCTCCTGCCTGCGCGGGACTGGCGGTGCATCACCGATGCCGCCCCCCAAATATCGCAAGGAAAACAACCAAAGCCAATAAAATCGCGCACACCAAAAAGAAAATCTTCCAACCCGATTTCGGCGACTCCCCCACGACTTCGCCGGATTGTCCATTTACCAGGAACCGGTAAGTCTTGCCGCTAAACAAATACGCCGACACCCACATCGGCAACAAAATGTGTTTAAACGTAAGATGGCTGTACTGCGTATCAAGCGAGGAAATACGCTGATGATCACCGCCGATATCGGCGCACACCAGCTCCTCAACACGATTGTCAATTTGTTGTTTGCCGCTGACAAATGCGTCTTTTAATCCGATCTGGTACGCCTCGGCCTGGAAACCAGCGATATATTCTTCCTGATAGGGCACCAGCTCTTTGGTGTTCCAGGTGCGAAAACCGCCGGCTAGTTTATTGCCCAGCGCACCCAGCGCGCTGCCTAGCGCCGGTCCGCCCACGGCACGCAGTAGCTGCTGGGCTTGGGCGACTTCAGCATTCTTTACCGCATTTTTTGCTGACGCGTCGGCAAAAGAATTGCTTGCCGGCACCAGCACGTCATCGTGAAAGAACGACACATTGCCCGATACGCTGGTCCAATCGGTTCGCGTGCGCGTGTCGTTCACGCGCTCACCCCTGTCGTTGGTAATCTGGACGTTTTCGGTGTGATCATCACCACGCTGGCCCGCGTAATTGGTATAAGTCTTGGCGTCGAAGGTCCAGTAGGGAATGTAGATGCCTTTGATGCCACCATCGCCCTGTGCAAATGTTTTCAATGCGCTTGGCGCCAGCCACAAGCCGCGTATCCACGCACGCCACTTATCCTGCGCCTGGCTGACGGTGACTTTGAATGGCACCAAAGATTTTGGTTTGATGAGCCGCTGTGCGTAACTTTTCGAGGTGATCGGTGAACCGCAAAAAGTGCATGCCGATGCGAACAGGTTGGCCGGCAGGGTCTGTTCACCGCCACAATTCTGGCATTTGATTTGTTCCTGACTATGCGTTTCTTGCGCAGCCTCCAGTTGCTTGAGCCATTCTTCCAAACTCAGTTCTTCGACGGCATCGGCGGAATGCGCAATATTGTTGCCAGTACCGCAATACGGGCACTTCAAGGTTTCGGTACCGGGTGCGAATGATAATTTGGCACCGCACGAGCGGCACGGGAACGCCCGCACTCTGGACGTCATCTGCTCGAGCGTGGCTTGGGACGCGTTGGGGTTCTCCACTTATCTCTCCGTGAAAATCAATGACTGCGCAGCCGCGCCATCGCATACACGTCTGCATATTCGCCGTTGCGAAATGCATAACTGATATGGGTGCCTTCGATGTCGAAGCCGAATTTTTTGTAAAGCGCGATGGCGCTGGCGTTGTCGGTAAATACAGTCAGCTCGATGCGCGTGTATTGCAACCAATTGTCCGCCAGGTCAAGCGCGGCCCGCATCAAGGCGCTCCCCACCCCTTTGCCATGCCATTCATCGTGAACGCTAATTCCCAGCGAGGCAGCGTGGCGGCGGCGGACGTGCCTGGGATTACCAATCAGGCCAACGTTGCCGACAATCTTGCCATCAATTTCAGCGACCAGAATGTGGTCTGTGGCGGGAATTTCCGCGCCGCGTTTTCGAAACACTTCGAGCGAGGTATAAGGCACCTGAAGTGTCTCGGACTGCGCGCGCGGCTGCATCATGGTCTCGCGGATCGCATCGAAATCAGTTGGTTCGGCAGCGCGAATAATGATATTCATAAGTGTCCCGCTGTTGCCGCGCCGGCGGCAGGGGCGTGATTACGCGGCAGGAGGAAGAGGGGGCGGCAGGTTGGCAAACAACGCAGATAATTCGGGCACTTCGCCGGCCTTCACCCATTGCGCCATACCGGCCTTCCACACCAGCGATTCGGGTTTGAGCGTGCCGCTTCCCGCCTGGCCTTGCAGCATGCCCATATCGAACGGGCCGGCTTGCTGGCCGTTGACTGCGACGTGAAATGCGGTCGCAACAGGCAACGGCGGTGGCGCACCGCCGCCGCCTGCGTTGCTGGCCGCCTGCGCTGCACCCATCTGGCCGAACATATTGCCACCCATCGCGAAGCCCGCCCCCAGCCCCATACCAGCGCCGGCGGCGCTGTTTGGCGTAGTGGCGGCATCGTGAATAGCACTGGCGGTTTCGTATTGGGTGTAGGCCTGCAGATTTCCCACCGCCGCGATGGCTCCGCGCTTGTCGATCGCCTTCTCCACTTCTTCCGGCAAGCCAATGTTCTGCACCTGCACTTCACATAGCTCGAGCCCCATGGCTTCAAAATCCGCGCCGATTCGATCGCGAAGCATATTGCCAATTACGGCGACCTTGGCTGAAAGGTCGATGATCGACAGACCAAGTTCGGGCATGACTTCCTTGATGCGCAGACCAATCTTACCGCGCAGGTTCTCCTGGATTTCCTCTGTGGTGAAGCGGCCTTCGGTGCCGGAAATATCCCTGATGAAAATGCCCGGATCCTTGATGCGTATGGTGTAGATGCCGAACGCGGTCGCGCGGACAATGCCGAATTCGCTATCGCGCATGGTGGCGGGCCCGGGCGTGCCCCACTTCATACTGGTAAATTTTCTTGTCGAGACGAAATATACTTCCGCCTTGAACGGCGACTCGAAGCCATATTTCCAACCCTTCAGGGTCGACAAAATCGGCATATTCTGCGTGGTGAGCGTGTGCATGCCGGGCTTGAACACATCAGCCAGCTGGCCTTCGTTGATGAACACCGCCATCTGCCCTTCGCGCACCGTCAGTTGGGCGCCGTACTTGATTTCGTTGTTCAATCGCTCGAAGCGATAAACCAGCGTGTCATTGGAATCATCCAGCCACTGGATGATGTCAATCAGTTCGCCGGTAAGTTTTTTAACCCAATCAACCATGTAGTGCTCCTGTTCTGCACGAAGTCTTAACCACTAAAACGCCCGTACGCGAGCGCCGCTATACTACGAGGCAACATTATCACGAATAATCGACAACAACAAAATGGCCATTTCCGTTGTTTCAATCCACATTTATCCGGTCAAGGCGCTCGGCGCAATTTCGCTGGCGGAATCGATTGTCGAGGCGCGTGGCTTGCAACATGATCGGCGCTTCATGGTGATTGACCAGAACCATGAGTTTCTTACCCAGCGCGATCACCCCAGGATGGCGACGGTGTGGGTGGAGATTGAAAATGACAAAGTGATTTTGTCGGCGCCTGGTACCGAATCAATTTCGTTTGCGTTGACGCCGAAGGTCAGTACCACGCGCACCGTGAAGGTATGGTCCAGCCACGTGCGCGCACAGACGGTGACCGCTGGCGCCGATCAATGGTTGTCCGACTACCTGGGAGTCGATGCGAGGCTGGTTTACATGCCCGAGTCCACCGCACGGCGCATCCATCCCGCCTATGCAAAGAACGCTGAAATCGTTAGCTTCGCGGACGGCTTTCCGTTGCTGATCACTTCGGATGCATCCCTCAACGACTTGAACACGCGCATCAAAAAGAACGGCGGCCAGGCGCTGTCAATGAATCGCTTCCGCCCCAACCTGGTTATCAGTGGATGCGACGCTTACGCGGAGGATCGACTTGGCGACATTGCCGTCGGCAATGCGCTGTTTCGCGCGGTGAAGCCCTGCAGCCGCTGCCAGGTAACGACGATCGATCAAGCCAACGGCCAGTCGCGCGGGCCTGAACCATTGCAGACACTTGGCACTTATCGGAATTCACCGAGCGGCGTGGTGTTTGGCATGAACCTGATCCCGTTGACGCCGGATACCGTGCGGGTGGGTGACGAGGTTAATTTTTGCGAGTAGCCGCAGATTAAAAACACCAACACCCGCGTTGGCGAGGGATAGAGGGATTTTTCTGCGTGGCAAGCGCGTCAATGCCGGGCATTGAGTGCATTAACTTTTCACCATCTTTTTACGCAATGTTTTCGCTATGCATGCTTGCGATGGGGCTTCAACAAAAAAGCCGCAAGCGCCGGCAACAGAAAAATTGCCCCAAGCATATTGAGGAAAAACATGAAGGCCAGCAGTACCCCCATGTCGGCCTGGAATTTCAGCGCCGACATCGCCCAGGTGCCGACGCCAAGCGTCATGGTGATTGCGGTAAAAACCATAGCGGCACCACGTTCCTTGAGCGCGACAAAAAAGGCTGCGCCCAATTCCATGCCTTCTTCCAAATGCACTTCGAGTCGATCAAACAAATAGATACCATAATCGACACCGACGCCGACGCCCAGGGCAATTACCGGCAGCGTCGACACTTTCAGGCCAATGCCAAGCAGCGGCATCAGTGCCTCACACAGCACCGACACGATGGCCAGCGGGATCAGGATGCACAGCGTCGCACGCAGGCTGCGGAAGGTTGCCCAGCACATCAGCAACAGGGCGCCGAAAATGGCCGCGTGCATCTGGTACCGGGCTTCGTCAACGGCCTCGTTGGTCGCAGCCGCGACCCCCATGTTGCCGGTGGCGAGCTTGAATTCCAGCTTGTCGCTATTGCTTTCCCGGGCGATGATCTTT
>JAYVKG010000014.1:0-4397 GCA_043768625.1 Betaproteobacteria bacterium | reverse complement strand
GTCTTCAACTGTTCCAGCGCCGCCGGATCTTCCATCGTGGTCAAATCCCCCGGGTCACGCCCCTCGCACAGCGCCTGAATCGCCCGGCGCAGTAATTTGCCGGAGCGCGTTTTCGGCAGCATTGTCACAAAGTACACGCGCGCCGGGCGGCCAATCGCGCCAAGTTCTTTGTCGACCATCGCCATCACTTCCTTCTCCTGGCTGGCGGCGAGCTCCGGCGTGAGGGTCTTGCTGGCATCCTTGACCACGGCAAATGCCACTGGCACCTGGCCTTTGAGTTGATCGGCGACACCAACCACAGCGACTTCGGCGATATTGCTGTGCGCCTGCACGGCTTCTTCGATTTCACGCGTACCGAGTCGATGTCCCGCGACGTTGATGACGTCATCGGTGCGGCCCATGATGAAATAATAGCCATCTTCATCGCAGGTTGCCCAGTCGAAGGTGGTGTAAACCTGCTCGTCCTTGAACGACGTGAAATAAGTTTCCACAAAACGTGCGTCGTCACCCCAAATGGTGCTCATGCAACCCGGCGGCAGCGGCGGCACGATGCACAACACGCCCTTTTCGTTGGCGGCGACCGGCTGGCCGGTTTCTTCGTGTTTCAATTTTGTGCGATAGCCATAGGTGGCAAAACTTGGCGAACCTAATTTCCTTTTGGTGTCTTCGATACCGGGCACTGCAGAAAGAATCGGCCAGCCGCTTTCGGTCTGCCAGTAATTGTCGACCACCCCCACGCCGAGGCCCTTCTCGATCCAGTCCGAGGTGGGCTGGTCGAGCGGCTCACCGGCCAGAAACAGATAACGCAGCGACGACACATCGTACTTTTTCAGATACGCAGGATCCTGTTTTTTCAGTACGCGGATGGCTGTCGGTGAAGAGAACATCACCGACACCTGGTACTGTTCAACAATTTTCCACCACACACCGGCGTCGGGCCGCATCGGTACGCCGTCGTACATGATGGTGGTGGAACCATTGATGAGTGGCGCATAAATAATGTAGGAATGGCCCACCACCCAGCCGATGTCCGAGGTGCAGAAGTAAACTTCGCCGGGCCGGGTCGCGAAAATATGCTGCATCGACGCGGCCAGCGCCACCGCATAACCACCGGTATCGCGCTGCACACCTTTGGGTTTGCCGGTGGTGCCACTGGTGTAAAGGATGTAACTCGGATGCGAAGATTCGACCCATTCGCACGGCACCACCGCGTTCATGTGCTTGCTGCGCAACACGCCGTAATCCATGTCGCGGCCGGGAATGGTGGTCATCGATTTATCCAGGCCGCGATTCACAATCACCACGTGCTTAGGTGGATGCGCGGCGAGTTTGATCGACTCGTCGGTGAGGGGTTTCAGTGGAATGATCTTGCCCATGCGCGATCCGGCGTCGGCCGTGATGATGACTTTCGGCCTGGCATCGTCGATGCGCGCTGCCAGTGACGCCGCCGCAAAACCGCCAAACACGACCGAATGAATCGCGCCAATACGCACCGTGGCCAGCATCGCAAATACTGCCTCCGGAATCATCGGCATGTAAATCAGCACCCGGTCACCTTTGCCGACGCCCAGTGCCTTTAGCACCGATGCAAAGCGATTCACTTCTTCGAACATCTGGCGATAGGTGTAAGTCTTGGTTTGCTCGACTTCAGAAGAAATCCACACCAGCGCATTCTGCTCGGCACGCTCGGCAAGATGCCGGTCAATGGCGTTGTAGCAGAGATTGGTTTCGCCACCGACGAACCATTTGGCAAACGGCGGCTTGGAAAAATCACAAACTTCGCTGAATGGTTTTACCCAGTCAATACGCGACGCCTGCTCCGCCCAAAAAGTCTCGGGCTGGGCGATCGAGTCATCGTAGAAGTGCTTGTAGTTTCCCATCTGTTTCCCCTATAACCGGCCATGCTTGCACCGCCTTCAAGGCAAGCCCGCAGCCAGACAATCTCAATCCACCAGCACCTTCCTGATGGAATCGAGCAAGGCCTTCGATTTTGCAGGTTTGGTCAGATACCCGTTGGCGCCAAGCTTGAGGCCTTTGAGAATATCATCGAGCGAGCCGAGACTGGTGAGCATCAGCACCGGCAGATCGCTGAGAACCGGATGCTGGCGGATGCGGTTAAGAATGTCGAAGCCGTTTGCATCCGGCATCAGTACATCGAGAATTACCAGATCGGGCGCGGTCTTCAGGCCCACCAGAATCTCGGCACGATTGGCCGCCTTTTTTACCATGAAGCCATTGGCCTCAAGAATGCGTCCAAGCAGGGTGGCGGTCACTTCGTCATCCTCGACCACCATCACCGCCGGCGGATTGCGCCGCGCTACGCGGCGTGGGGCGGCGTCGTTGATACGTACAAAATAGCCGTTGCTGGCCAGCTTTGATTCTCCAATTACAGCCTCTTCCGACAGTTCTTTTTCTTTCTCAGGCGAGGCGACCGGTTCCGCGACTTTTGTTTCGGCGCTAAACATCTTGGTGAAGTCAAGGTCAAATGGATCATCTTCGGGTGGTGCAACGGTCATGGCTGGTCCTGATCAACTTTTGTGAAATTATCGTGCCGTCGAGGCGCGTTGAGCTGTGTTGGGTTGTGTTGGGTTGGGTTGGGTTGTGTTGGGTTGTGTTGGGTTGCGTTGGGTTGTTGCAATAATGCGGCGTTTTGCTCGCCACAGCGGCAAGGCAATGGTGCCAGTGTTGCGATCAAACTGCCGAACAATGATACATTCTAATTTGCTTCAACTTTTCACGCCGGGTCGTCCGCCATCCAGAATTGACCGCACTCGGCTACCGCAAGTTAGCCGTTGACATCCACCACCAGACGGCCACGCACCTGCCCCGCGAGAATGGTCGGCGCGTGGGCAATGGCCTGTGAAAGTGTAATGGTGCTGGTGAGTTGATCGAGCTTTTGTTTGTCGAGTTCCAGCGCCAGGTGTTGCCACGCTTCCAGGCGGCGTGCAGTGTCCGCATAAACACTATCGATTCCCGCCAGCGTGACGCCGCGCAGAATGAACGGCGCGACGCTGGTCGGCAGGTCCATGCCTTGTGCGAGGCCGCAGGCGGCAACGGTGGCGTTGTATTTGCATTGCGCAATTGCATTGGCCAAGGTATGCGAGCCGACCGAATCGACCACACCCGCCCAACGTTCCTTTTGTAACGGTTTGCCGGCCTGCGACAGCTCGTTGCGATCGATCACGGTGGTGGCACCGAGGGACTTCAAATACGCGGTCTCGCCCAGTCTGCCGGTCGAGGCGACCACGTGGTAGCCGCGCGCGGCTAACAAGACAATGGCAACGCTGCCCACGCCCCCCGAGGCACCGGTGACCAAAATCTCGCCGCGCTCCGGCGTCACGCCGTGGCGGGCCAGCGCCAGCACCGCCAGCATCGACGTATAGCCTGCAGTGCCGATCGCCATTGCCTGCTTGCTGGTGAATGCGTCCGGCAGGCGCACTAGCCATTCGCCTTTTAGTTTGGCTTTTTGTGCGAGGCAGCCCCAATGCGATTCGCCCACGCCATGGCCGTTAAGTATCACCTTGTCACCGGGTTTCCAGTGCGGATTGGTGCTGGCTTCCACCACCCCCGCGCCATCGATGCCCGCGACCATCGGCCATTTGCGCACCACCGGCGATTTATTGGCGATGGCCAGGCCGTCTTTGTAATTAATGGTCGAATATTGGATCGCGACGCTTACGTCACCTTCGGGCGGAAGTTCAGAAGTGTCGATGTCAGCCACCGAAGCCGCGAAACCCGCCTCGGTTTTTTCGAGCAAAATTGCCTTGAATGTTGTCATGCCTTTTTCCTCAACGTTCGATTGTTTATAGTCAAGCCTAGGGCCGCAGGCCGCCGATGGTGGCATTCAGCGTGCAAACGTCGCCCGATGGACGCAGCGCGAGCATGGCCGAAAAGGCATTGGCTGAGGGTCTCCCTTCGCGCATGGTCCAGCTGCCGGTCGGGTTGGCGGCGAACGCCTCGCCAAAGCAGGTGTAATTGCCGCTGCCTTCCATGATCGACCCAAACACCAGTGTGGTTCCGGAAAAATTGCAACTCGAGCCGCCGACATCGACAATCGACAACGCGCCCGTGGCGGGGGTATGGTTGATGCTGTAGGTCGCCTGCGTAAGTGCGCTGCCGTTGAACGCCGCATTGACACAGCCACTACCTTCGCGTTTGAGCCCGCCGAAATAGCTGCCGGTCAGATTGAAGACACCGATGGTTTGACGGGTGATCTGCTTGACCACCGTTACGCCGTCAACGTTGTACGTGAGCGTGCCGCTACGCGCATCGGCAAACACCAGCGTTGCGCTACCGACTTCCCTGAAGTTGGCGGGCAGCGAGGGCATAAACGGTACCGCCGCGAAGGGCGAACCGGTGGTCGCCTGATAGATCCTGTCGCTAAAGGTATTGCCCAA
>JAYVKG010000013.1:0-7091 GCA_043768625.1 Betaproteobacteria bacterium | reverse complement strand
CCGCCGCGCCATAACGGAAAACCATATCCGGCAAGGTAAACAACATCGATATCAGACGCCCGCTGCGCGATACCTTCTTCCACAATATGCGCGCCTTCGTTGACCAGCGCGTAGAGCAGGCGCTGGCAAATTTCTTCGTCGCCAATCTGCCGAGGCTCGATCCCTGACGCGCGGCGACACTCCTCAAGCAGGGTGGCGACGGCTGCAGACGGATAGGCACTGCGGTCACCGGGTTGGTAGTCGTACCAACCTGCGCCGGTCTTCTGACCGAAGCGGCCCAGTTCGCACACGCGATCGCCTATCGTTGAATAAGTTAGGTCAGGGCGTTCAATATAACGGCGCTGGCGAATATGCCAGCCGATATCATTGCCGGCCAAATCGCCCATTCGAAATGGTCCCATGGCGAATCCAAATGTCTCAATCGCGTGGTCAATCTGCGCGACCGACGCACCCTCGTCGAGCATGAACATCGCCTGACGCAAATACTGCTCAATCATGCGATTACCGATGAAGCCGTCACACACGCCGGAAACGACTGCCGTTTTTTTAATTTTTTTGGCAAGTTGCATCACTGTCGCCAACACCTCCTTCGACGTTGCCGCACCACGCACCACTTCGAGAAGCTTCATGACATTTGCCGGACTGAAGAAGTGTAAGCCAACAACGTCTTGCGGGCGCTGGGTAAAATTTGCGATGCGGTTTAGATCGAGCGTCGAAGTGTTACTGGCGAGAATCGCACCCGACTTAATCGCGGCATCCAGCCTGTTAAACACCTGTTTCTTCACGCCGATGTCTTCAAATACGGCTTCAATAACGAGGTCGGCGTTCTTGATGTCGTCGTAATCTAGCGAGGCCGTCAACAACGCCATGCGCTGATGGCTTTTTTCCACGGAAAGTCTGCCCCGTTTGACCGAGTTCGCGTAATTTTGCCGAATAGTAGCTACCCCCCTGTCGAGCGCGACCTGGCTTGTTTCCAGCATCGTCACGGCGATGCCCGCATTGAGAAAATTCATGCTGATGCCGCCGCCCATGGTGCCAGCACCAATAACCGCGACGCAATTGATCGGTCGCGTCGGCGTGTTTGCCGCAACGTCGACTATTTTTGAAGCCGCGCGTTCGGCGAAAAACGCGTGCCGCAACGCGGCAGATTCTGCTGTCGCGACAAGTTCTGAAAACAACTGAAATTCGTATTCAAGCCCATCGTCAATATCACGCAACACCGCCGCCTCCACCGCGTCTACGCATTTCAATGGCGCGGGAAAATGTTTACTTGCTGCACTGACCTTTGCACGTGCCTCGGCAAAAAATGCCGCCGCGTATGGCATGTCGATTGTCATATCGCGCACCCGTGGTAACTTTGCACCAATGGCAATAACAGACGTCGTGAAAGCGAGCGCACCCATCAGGAAATCACCTGCGATCAGTTTATCCAATGCGCGGGTTCTCGCCAGCAGCTCGGACTTCACGGCATCGCCCGAGACAATCATGTCAAGTGCCAATTCCACACCCGCCAGCCGTGGCAATCGCTGGGTGCCACCCGCGCCAGGCAGGATGCCGATTTTTACTTCCGGCAGTCCGATCATCGCCGCCGGTGCCGCAACCCTGTAATGGCAGCCTAGTGAAATTTCCGTGCCGCCGCCCATGCACACGCCATTGATCGCCGCAATTACCGGCTTGGGACTGGCTTCGCAAGCGCGAATCAAATCGTGCAGGGTGGGCGATTGCATCGCTACTGCTTTGCCGAATTCACGTATGTCCGCACCGCCGCTAAACACGCCACCGGCCCCGGTGATGATGATCCCCTGTACATCACTGTCTGCGATTGCCCGTTTCAGTGACGTGTCGAGGCCCTGACGGGTGGCAAGACCCATGCTATTGATAGGCGGGTTATCGATGGTGATGACGGCGATATGAGAGTGGATTTGGTAACGTGCGGTCATAGAATCGGTCTGGTTGTTGGATGGAATGAGACCCGGGCTGGCGCGACTGGTGAAGATGTCTCCCCTGCGGGAGTCAATGTCTCGCCTTTCTGGGCATTCGGGAAAAAACCCGGTCGTACAACCAGTTTGGCATTAAGCGCAGAATTCGCCCGGCCAAGCCCATCGTCCAGGGGATAACAGTGAAACTAGACTTGGCGTCAATTGCGCGCGCAAAACGAATCGCGGCGGCGTCGACATCAATAAGAAATGGCATCTTGAATTTATTTACTGCGGTCATCGGTGTTTTGATATACCCGGGGCAGATGGTAACCACGGATATACCTGATCCGCGCAGTTCCACGCGCAACGATTCACAGTAGCGGATGGCTGCTGCCTTGGATGCAGAATACGCACCCCCTCCCGGAATGCCGCGAAATCCGGCGACACTGGCGATACCGACCAGCGTGCCGCGGTTTTGCTGTTTCATCGGCACCACAAATGGATGAAACGTATTCACCATACCCATCACATTGATATCGAAAACTTCCTGGAATATGGGTAAGTCGTCCACCGACTCGGTTAACGTGCCGCGTGACACGCCAGCATTGGCGATCACGATATCGGGCACACCAAAGCGGGTGATGAAATCGTTGGCTGCGGATTGTAAGGCCACGGCGTCGCGCACATCCAGCACATATAAAGCGGGACGCGGTTCAAGTTGCTTCGCAAGGCGCTCAAGAAAATCCGCGCGCCGCGCAACCAGGCCCAATTGCACGCCACGTTTGGCATACAAGCGCGCCATTGATTCGCCAATACCGGACGAAGCACCGGTGATAAAAATGATGGTCATATGCCATTTTACGCACTTAGCCTTCCCAGCCAACAAGCACAAATAAAGACGCGGGCCGGCGCCCGCGTTCGCTGAATAAGAAACTGGTGAATTACTTCGCCAGCGGCGACACCGTCTTTTTTGGCGTTTGCCTAGTCGCCGACGGCACCGGCGCGGTTGTGATCTCCAGCTGTGCGTCGGCGATAAGCCGATCAATTTTAGCGAACATGGCTTCCGGGCTGCTGCCATCCGGTTCGACCGAGAACCGCCCATTCACGATTATGGTTGGCGTGACCCGCAGTTTGTATTGCACCAACATCTGTCGGGCGCGAGCAACTTTAGTGGCGACAGAAAACGATTTCTGTGCGTCAGCATACTTCTTTGGGTCAACGCCATTTTTATCCAGCCATTTATTCAGCACCAAAGGATTACCGAGGGCTTCCTTCTTATCATGTACTGCCTCGAATATTTTAGCGTGCAAGCGATCGTGTTGACCCAGGGCTTCAAGCGAGTAGTACACCACAGTACTATCGATGCCCATGAGCGGCGCCGGCGAAGGGATGCGCCTGACCTTAACGGTCGCGGGTTGTTTCTTGATCCAAGCCGCAAATGCCGGTTCCAGATTGGCACAGTGACTACAACCATAGGCGAAGAATTCCAGCACCTCAACCTTGCCGTCATTTTCCACGGGCTGCGGGGAATCCATGCGGGTTGCGCCCTGCTGCGCCCGCGCCACGGTCAGGCTCAGCGCCATAAGCAACGCGGCGCCGATTTTAGCTAGTGGCCGGACCATCTGGATTTTCCTGCCAGCCATTCTGGCTGCCTATTTCGCCGTGCCGGTTCCGGCAGTTTTTGCGCCAGTCTTGCCGGGCAGCAACGCTGGTGTCGACGCAGGCAAGGTCTTCAACGCGGTGCGCGCCTCAACGATAAGCTGGTCGATATTTGCGAACATGGATTGCGCACCACCGTTTCCCTGCTCAACGGTGTAGCGCCCGTTCACGACCATGGTGGGTGTGGCTTGAATTTTGTATTGCTCAACCATTTTCCGCGCGCGGTTAACTTTGGTAACCACCGAAAAAGATTTCTGTACTTCTTCATATTTTTTCGGGTCAACGCCATTTTTTTCCAGCCACTTGTTCAACACCGACGGGTTGCCGAGGGTAACTTTCTCAAGGTGCGCCGCTTCGAATATTTTCGGGTGCAAGCGATCAATCTGGCCCAGCGCTTCCAGGGAGTAATACATGACGGTACTGTCAATACCCATGATCGCCACCGGCGAAGGAGTCCGCTTGAACTTTACGTCGGCGGGAAGTTTCTTGGCCCATGCCTCAAGCGAGGGTTCCAGATTGGCGCAATGGATACACCCATAAGCGAAAAATTCCAGCACTTCAACCTTGCCGTCGTTCTCGACCGGCTGCGGGGGATCAAGCGCCATCACGCCCGGTAGCGCTTGGGCAACAGTGAAGGAAACTACGCTGAACAACACTGCGACGAACTTATTTAGCAATTTATGCATCTTCAAATCCCATTTTGGTAAAGGTTAATAACCTAATCGTTCGCTTTCACAACTGCCGCTCCGATGCCGTTTTGAGACAGCATTGTCTTGATTCTATTCACTTCATCCACGCTTTTGTAAGGCCCGAGACGTACTCTGTATAACGTGCCTTTATCCGGCAAGTTGACCTGGCGGACGTTGGCTTCAAAGCCGGAAAAGGCGATTTTGGCTTTGAGATTCTCTGCATCAGTCTGATTCTGGAAGGCACCGGCCTGCAGGTAAATCAATTCGCCGCCAGCGGCTTTCGGCGCTTCTTTGGCCGCACTGGTTTCCACCCGGGGGGTTGGTTTCAGCTCGGCAGGGGGCAAAGGCTTGGCAGCATTGCGTTCAGCCCCGATGCCGGGCTTGTCTCCCGGCAAAATCTGATAAAACTCGAAACGTGGCTTTTCCGTTTCTCCTTTTTCGTTTTTTAACACTGGCGGCAAAGTCGGCCGTGCGGCAATCGTCGGCAATGCATCCACTGGTCGGGATTTTTCAAAAAACGGGTTGTGCGCACGGTTGAGCCAGACAGCGACGCCAATTGCCAGCGTGATACCCAGCAACAGACCGATGATAATGCCCATGAGGATCGGCGGCATACCGCCGTTTTTGGCGCCGCTCGCGTTGGCAGCTCGGGTCGTAGGCTGATATTCGCGTGGCATCTACATTTTCTCCGGAGCGGATACACCCAGCACCGTCAAGCCGTTTTTCAACACTTGTCTGGTGGCTGAAATGAGTGACAACTTGGCGAGCTTGACATTTTCATCCTCGACCAAAAACTTCTCGGCATTGTAATAGCTATGCAGCTTGGCGGCGAGATCGCCCAAGTAGACACATACCAAATGCGGACTCAGCTCGCGTGCCGCAACCCGAAGTACTTCCGGAAAATCTGCGATTTTCCTTAGCAAATCGGATTCGTATTTGCTCATCAGCGTCGACAAATCCACTGACCTCAAGGCGCCGGGATCGCCGCCCCATAGTTCCAGCACCCGGCAAATCCGCGCATGTGCGTATTGCACGTAGTAAACGGGGTTGTCCTCCGAGCGACTCTTGGCGAGATCGATGTCAAAGGTCAACTGCGAATCCGATTTGCGCATCACAAAAAAGTAACGCGTCGCGTCGCGGCCGACTTCATCGATCAAATCGCGCAACGTCACGTAGCTGCCGGCACGCTTGGAAATTTTCACTTCAACACCACCGCGCATCACCGTAATCATCTGGTGCAGTACGTAATCAGGGTAGCCGGAAGGCACCCCCATATTCATTGCCTGCAGCCCTGCGTGCATGCGCGCCAGAGAGCCGTGATGGTCGGCGCCGAGCTCGGTGATGGCACGACTAAAGCCGCGCTGCCATTTGGTGACGTGGTACGCGATATCGGGAACGAAATAGGTATAGCTGCCATCGGATTTGCGCATGACGCGATCTTTGTCGTCGCCGTAGTCGGTCGACCTAAGCCACAGCGCGCCATCCTTCTCATAGGTATGACCCATCTTGACGAGATGGGCGACGGTCTGCTCGACGAGGCCGTCGGAATATAACGAGGACTCCAGATAATAAACGTCGAACTGAACGTCGAACGCCTTCAAATCCAGATCCTGCTCCTGCCGCAGCGCGGCAACGGCGAATTTCTGCACCGCCGCTAAATCTTCGCCCTTCGTGTCCTTTGGGTTTACTTCCGCATAGCGCCCGGCAATTTCAACGATGTAATCACCGCGATAGCCGCCTTCTGGAAACGGCGCGTCGACGTTGGCTTTTTCACGCAACCGGGCTTGCACGGACAGCGCCAGGTTGACAATCTGGGCGCCGGCGTCATTGTAATAAAATTCGCGGCTTACTTGCCAGCCCTGATGCCGCAGCAGCCGCGCAATGGTATCGCCGATGGCGGCTCCGCGGCCGTGACCAACGTGCAGCGGCCCGGTTGGATTGGCGGAAACGAATTCGACCATCACTTTTTGGCCGCTGCCTTCCGCGCCTTTACCGAAGTCATCCGCAGCCTCAACCACCGCAGCAACAATGCCTGATTCAGCCGCAGGTGAGAGACGGATATTGATGAAACCGGGCCCCGCAATTTCCGGCGCACCGGCCAGCAGTTCCGACGGCGGCAACGCGGCGACGATGGCTAAGGCGATATCGCGTGGCTTGGCCGCCAACTTTTTGGCAAGCTGCAAGGCGCTATTGACAGCGAAATGGCCGTGATCAGGATTGTTGGGCTTTTCAACCTCGATGACAAAGGGCACTGCCTCGGCGCGAAGCGCAGGGTAAGCGGCGAAGAGGGCCTGTTGGAAGAGTGCCGCAACGGCACTTTTGTTGTCGATAAAAGAGGACATGTAGGGCTTATAAGTTAGCCCTAAATTATAGCGGTAAGGGTTTATAAACGCGACCGTTGCCATTGTGCCGGCGTTGGGCAAAAAAGCGAATCCGTTGAGCAAACGCTCGCGCAGGCACGGGCGGCCAGGCAAAATCGCGGCGGCCGCTACGAATCCTTAAACCTCCAGCGGATCCACATCGATTTTCCATAGGACCGCACGTGATTCACGCTGCCGCACCAGAGGTAACCACGCCACCAGAAATTGTTGCAACGCGCCGCGGGTGCCCGCCTGTATCATCATTTGCTGCCGCTCATAGCCAGCCTTGCGGGCCAGCGGCGCAGGGACCGGGTCCCACGCCTGCACCGTTCCATTCGACTCCCCGCTGGCCGCTTTGGCGGCGCCGACGATCTGCTGCATGAATGCATTGAGCGCGTCTGCGGACTTCGCCTCGGCACGCAGCAGGGCCAAAAAAGTGTACGGCGGCAGGTGAGCCAATCGTC
>JAYVKG010000012.1:0-14965 GCA_043768625.1 Betaproteobacteria bacterium | reverse complement strand
GTGATCCACCGCTTGCCGAAAATGATGGAAGCGGATTGGCGCCAGCAGTGTCTTGAGTATCTGCAGCCTGAGGAAGCCGAAAAAGAGGCGACCAAGCCGAAGCCCAGGTATTCGCTGGTTGTGCCTCGGTCAGCTTGTCCGGCTTGCGGTCATAAAATTACTGCCCTTGAGAATATTCCGATCGTGAGCTACGCTTTTCTGGGCGGCAAATGTGCGGCCTGCCGGGCGCCGATCAGCATTCGTTATCCGTTGGTTGAAGCGCTTACCGGAGTACTCACGGCATTTGTTGCCTGGCATTTTGGTGTGACTTGGACCGCCGCATTCGCCGTGTTGTTCACTTGGGCAATGGTTGCGCTGGCTTTCATCGATGCGGACACTACCTTGTTACCGGACGATATTACTCTGCCACTGCTATGGCTGGGCCTGCTACTCAATGTGGATGGCCTATTCACCCCGGTTTCATCTTCGATCATCGGTGCGGCGGCAGGTTATTTACTGCTCTGGTCGGTGTTCTGGGCATTCAAGCTCGCCACCGGCAAGGAAGGGATGGGCTACGGCGACTTCAAATTGCTCGCCGCCATCGGTGCCTGGCTGGGCTGGCAACTGATACCGCTGGTCATTCTGCTTTCGGCAGCAGTGGGTACCGTTGTGGGCATAGCGGGTATTGTTTTAAAAGGCCGCGACAAAGGGGCCAAATTGCCATTTGGACCTTATCTGGCGGCGGCTGGATTCATCGCATTGGTATGGGGGCAACAGTTGAATGCATGGTACCTGGGCCGGATGCCAGTTTGAGTTGATGGCAGCGCGCAACTATATTGTTGGCGTGACCGGCGGCATCGGTAGCGGTAAATCCACGGTCGCGGCGCTGTTTGCCAAGCTGGGTGCCGCCGTTATTGATACCGATGCAATTGCGCACACCTTGACCGCTCCCGGAGGTCGCGCCATCGGCCCGATCAGGACGCTGTTGGGAGAAGACTACGTTGCAGACGATGGTGCCCTGGATCGCGTGGTTACCCGCAGCCGGGTATTTGGCGACTTGAACATCAAGCGACAACTGGAATCGATACTGCACCCGTTGATTCATGAGGAGGTCAAGATCGCATTGCGCGCAGAGGCGGTTCAAATGGCACTTTATGCAATGCTGATCGTGCCGCTGTTGTTCGAGACGCTTGCCTATCGTGGTCGCACCGATACGACCCTGCTCGTCGATTGTGCAGTTGCCGCGCAGCTCGCGCGCGCGCAGCATCGCTCCGGTCTCAGCAGCCAGGAAGTCACGCGAATTGTCGCGACGCAACTTCCGCGCGCGGTACGATTCCAGTTAGCCGATGAAGTGGTGTGGAACGGTGGCGGACCGGATGCGCTGCGGGCGCAGATCGAGGCGCTTCATCGGCGTTACACGCTGGCTGCCGGAAATGCCGGATGAGCGTTTTGCCGTCAGAGAAAATTTGTAAACTCCGGCCTAATCCGTCACAATTTATGCCAAACCTGCCATTCCACCTGTGATTACCTACGAATATCCGCTCAACGAACGCATCCGTACGCTCTTGCGTCTGGAAGATTTGTTCGACCGGGTGGATTTTTTTATCGCACAGGACGCACCGCTAGATCATCAGGCGGCCTTGACCAGCATCTTTGAAATCCTCGAAGTGGCGTCCCGCGGCGATCTTAAATCGGACCTGCTTCAAGAACTCGATCGGCAGCGATTGTTTCTGGAAGCCTTGCGCGGCAATCCGGCTATTTCGGAACCAAGGCTCGATGCCGTGGTAGCGGAAATCGAAGCGACTTTCGCCGACTTGCTGGCTTCGGCCGGTAAAACCGGGCTTCATCTGCGCGAGAATGAATGGCTGATGACGATCAAACAGAGGGCGGCAATTCCAGGGGGGATTTGTGAATTTGACCTGCCTTCCTATCATCACTGGCTGCACCGGGATCACAGTTTGCGCCGCCTGGATCTGGAGGCCTGGCGGCTACCGCTCAATTCCGTTGCGGCTGCGTTGCGAATTGTCCTAAGGGTGTTGCGGGAAAGCGGCAAGTCTACCTCCCTGATTGCCCACGGCGGCGTGTTCCAGCAAACGCCGATGGAGCGCGCCGCGCACATGCTGCGACTTACGCTGCGGCGGGACATGGGTTGCGTTCCCGAGATTAGCGCCAATAAATACGCACTTAATATTCGTTTTATTCTCCCCGGCAGCGTGCAGCGCACCAAGGTATATGAAGCGGATGTTGAATTTGACCTGACCTATTGCAATTTATGAGTTCAAAATTGGTGCGTTGCCCGCAATGTGGCAAGTCTGTGGAATACCGGACCGACAATCCTTCAAGACCATTTTGCACGCCGCGATGCAAGTTAATTGATTTGGGTGCATGGGCGGAAGAGCGCTATGCAATTAGCAGTCAGACAAATTTGTCCGGTGCATCGAACATGGAAGAAGGTCTGGAGGCCGGGTACGAACCGGATCCATCAAAAATGCGCTCTTCAGACAATTGACGGCGGGATTGCCGATTTTCAAACAAGTGTCGCCGCCAAATAGCGCGTGCGGTTAAGGTTTCAAAACGGTTTTCTTGCCAGAGCGCGTCGCGCTGCGATAAAATTAATGCTTGGGTATTGGTTCGGCGTTAAATATTGCGTTCTGGTGGTGATAGGTGGTGGCAGTGGCAAGCGAAACTGTTGATAATGCATCGTTTTTTGTTGAAATGCGACCTAATCGGTCACTCACGCCCGTCGGTCGCCAACTATGTTTTGGGGTAATTGCAGGTACGACATTTTTGGTCGCAGGTGCGGCGACAGCCATCGGGGCGTGGATGGTGCTTCCATTTGCCGGGTTGGAAGTCTTGTTACTCTGGTGCGCATTTCAGTTAATCGGTCGACACGACGAAGACTACGAGTGGGTGCGCGTCGCGAATCAAGAGTTTTGCTGGACACTTTGCCAGTGTGGCCGGGTAGAGATACTGCGTGGCAACGCTGCCTGGGTTCAAATAGTTTCCTTAGCGCGCAACGGCCGGGTGGAAATAGGCTTGCGCTATCAGGGCAAGACAGTTTCAGTAGGGCAATTGATTTCAGACGAGCAGCGTAAATTGCTTTGTCGTAACCTGACGCGCGCTTTGAAAATTGGAGTGGCTGCGCACGCCGGGCCTGTGAGTGCCGCAGGGTTTTGATATTCGGGATGATTACTTAGTATGCAAAATATGAAAAACATATTCAGGTGCCTCGCCGGTTCCGCGGGCAATATCGCCCTGACGGCGTCCCTGTGTTTGATCAGTTTGCCGACAATGGCAAGTTATGACGTCAATATTGCGCAGCCTGCGTCGCCGATTGCACAGCAGATTTACGGGCTGCATATGTACATCCTGTGGGTTTGCGCCACCATTTTCGTCGTCGTGTTTGGCTTGATGTTTTATTCAATTTTCAAGTTTCGCAAGTCAAACGGCGCCAAACCTGACGTCAATTTTCACGAGAGCACGCTGATTGAAATTATTTGGACGATTATCCCGTTCATTATTTTGATTGCCATGGCAGTGCCTGCAACAAAGACAATCCTCGACATGAAAGACACCTCGAGTCCTGACCTAACCATCAAAGTAACCGGTTACCAATGGGGCTGGCGGTATGACTACAGCGCTGATGATTTCGGCTTTTATTCCAATCTGTCTACGCCATGGAGTCAGATCGGTCAACCCGGTACTGCTGCCACGGAGGAGAAGAATAAGGATTACCTGCTTCAAGTGGATAATCCACTGGTGGTGCCGGTCGGCAAGCGCGTACGTTTGCTGATTACGTCCAATGATGTAATCCATGGCTGGTATGTGCCGCAGCTCGGCATCAATCAGTACGGAATTCCCGGTTTCATCAAGGATGTGTGGTTTAAAGCCGACATGGTCGGCACTTTCAAGGGGCAATGTAGTCAAATTTGCGGCAAGCTGCACGGCTACATGCCAATTACGGTGGTCGTGAAATCGGCGGCTGACTATGCAAAGTGGCTTGAGGAATCCAGGGTTACGTGGGGCACCAAGGCGTTGACGGCGGCGGTCCCGGCGGCGGCGGCAGCTGCGGTGGAGGATGACACTAAAGTGTTGACGATGGCGGAGGCCAAGGAAGCCGGCGAGAAAATTTACGCCGCAAATTGCGTGGCCTGTCATCAAGCGAATGGCAAAGGGATGCCGCCAGCATTTCCCGCTTTGGCCGGATCCAAAACGGTACTGGGCCCTAATGACCAGCAGATAAGTGTTCTGCTAAACGGCAGGGCAGGAACGGCCATGCAGTCTTTCGCACGGCTATCAAATAGTGAGATCGCTGCAGTGATCACGTTCACCAAGAATTCGTTTGGCAATAACGTCGGCAAAGTGATTCAAGCGGCTGAAATTAAAAGCGCCAGGAAATAATGCCGCGCTGTCCGCAGTGATTAGGGGTTAACGATTGTCCCTTGTTCACCTTGTTCAAAAACGCAGGCCGAGAAAGTTTCATTTATTTCGTTGCAAGTACTAAAGAAACAGGAGCTCCAAATGGCAACAACCATCGCGCATGACCACAGCATCGATCACTCGCACGACCACTCGCACGATCACGCGCCAGGTGGATTGATGCGTTATCTGACTACGACCAACCACAAAGACATCGGCACCATGTATTTGTGGTTCGCCTTCACGATGTTTTTTATTGGTGGCGCAATGGCACTGGGCATTCGTGCCGAGCTTTTCAGGCCAGGTCTGCAATACTTTCAGCCGGAATTTTTTAATTCGCTGACCACCGTGCACGCGCTGGTGATGATTTTTGGTGCGGTCATGCCCGCCTTCGTGGGTTTCGCCAACTGGCTGATCCCGATGCAGATCGGTGCGGCGGACATGGCATTCCCTCGGATGAACAACTGGAGCTTCTGGATCATGATTCCGGCGGCAATTTTGTTGTTGTCCACGTTTTTTGTACCGGGTGGTGCGGCGGCCTCTGGCTGGACTTTATACCCACCGCTCGTGACCCAGGGCGGTATTGGCGTTGATATGTCGATTCTGGCGCTGCACCTGCTGGGCGCTTCTTCAATCATGGGATCGATCAATATCATTACCACGCTGCTGAATCTGCGCGCGCCCGGCATGACCATGATGAAAATGCCGCTGTTTTGCTGGACTTGGCTCATTACGGCTTATCTGCTCATTGCCACCATGCCGGTTTTGGCTGGTGCCATTACGATGTTATTGACTGATCGTCATTTCGGCACCAGTTTTTTCAATGCGGCCGGCGGTGGCGACCCGACAATGTTCATGCATATTTTCTGGTTCTTCGGTCATCCCGAGGTTTATATCCTGATCCTGCCCGCATTCGGAATTGTCTCTTCAATTATTCCGGCGTTTTCGAGAAAACCCCTGTTTGGCTACGCCTCCATGGTGTACGCCACCGGATCAATTGCGATCCTTTCGTTTATTGTTTGGGGCCACCATATGTTCACGGTGGGTATGCCGGCGGCCGGGCAGCTATTTTTCATGTACGCGACCATGTTGATTGCGGTGCCAACCGGGGTGAAGATCTTCAACTGGATTGCGACGATGTGGCGTGGTTCGCTCACGTTTGAGACGCCAATGTTGTTCTGCATCGGCTTTTTGTGCATGTTTACGCTTGGTGGATTTTCTGGCCTGGTACTGTCGATCGTTGCGGTGGATATTACATTGCACAATACTTATTACGTAGTCGCACACTTTCACTATGTTTTGTTTCCAGGTGCAATTTGGGGTCTGACCGCAGCGGTATATTTTTATCTGCCAAAGTTTACCGGCAAGATGTACAACGAGACGTTGGGTAAATGGCATTTCTGGATCTCGGCCATCGCGTTTAATGTTACGTTCTTCCCGCAACATTTTTTGGGGCTGGCCGGTATGCCGCGCAGGATTCCTGACTATGCCTTGCAATTTGCTGAATGGAATGCCATCTCCACGATTGGAGCATTTGCTCTTGGCTTCAGCCAGCTTATCTTTTTGTACAACGTCGTTTCCACGATTCGTTCAGGTGAGAAGGCCAAGGAAAAGCAATGGGACGGTGCCGATTCACTCGAATGGACTCATTTGCCGAGCCCGGTTCCATATCACACCTTTGAAACGCCACCAATACTGAAGTAATTGAGCAGTCGATGACCGAAAAAACCACCAATCCGTTGCACGCCAGCAAAAATCGTCGGAAGACGATTACGCTGGCGCTCCTGCTATTGTGGGTAGCTGCGGTATTTACTTATTCGATCCTGAAATTTGCCAAGGTGCTCAGTTGAACCAGGCAGTGGAATCGACTTCTTTATCAGAACTTCGCGCAAATAATCGCGTAATGTTTTGGAAGCTGCTGATGGTGGTACCGGTAATGCTGGTGTTTTGTGCATCAATGGTGCCGTTGTATCGACAGATTTGCAGTGTGCTGGGGATAACCGCCACGCGAACCATTGTCCAAAACACGCAGGTCGATAGCAGCCGTTTTGTAAACATCGAGTTCGTGGCTAATTTGAACAAGAATTTTGCGTGGAAGTTTGAGCCGGTCGAAAAGCACCTTGAAATCCATCCGGGCACGCTGGCTACGGTTAATTATCGCGTGACCAACACCTTGCCGTATGCAACAACCGGTCGGGCGGTGCCGAGTTTCGCGCCGTTGGAGGCAGGCCTCTTTTTTAACAAGCTGGAGTGTTTTTGTTTTAGTAACCAAACGCTGCAGGCTGGCGAAACGCGCGATATGCCGGTGACTTTCTTCGTTGACCCTAAACTGCCGAGCGGGGTTGCCGCCATCGCGTTGTCCTATACATTTTTTAATGTGACGGACGAAGGCGGCAAGACATGATGTTAAACAGGGTCAACGTGTTCTGATGTGGAATACGTTCAAGGCGGTATTGTGGGGCTTTCTGGGCATTCGCAGCAGTAAGGGCTATGAGAACGACCAGCAGAAGTTAAAACTGCAACACGTGGTGGTGGTTGGTGTTTTATGCGCCGTCGTGTTTGTGATAAGTTTATTTTTTTTGGTGAGAATGCTCACCGCCAGATAATATTCTAGTGATTGAAAGTGTTAAGGGAGTGTTTGTATGAGTGCAACAACTGGCGGCTATTATTTTGCCCCACCATCAAAATGGCCCGTGGTTGGTTCCATCGCGCTGTTTTTTCTCATGTCCGGGCTGGCGATGTGGATGAACAACATCCAGCCCTGGGGTTATACCTCGATTGCAATAGGCTTTAGCATTTTGCTGTACATGTTGTTTGGCTGGTTCGGAATCGTCATCCACGAAAGCGAATCGGGTTTATACAACAAGCAAATGGATACGTCCTACCGCTGGAGCATGAGCTGGTTTATTTTCTCCGAGGTAATGTTCTTTTCCGCCTTCTTCGGTGCGCTGTTCTACGCACGTGTCTTTTCCGTGCCATGGCTCGGAGATTTCGACAATGCCCTGATCTGGCAAGGTTATGAAGCAAAATGGCCGACCATGGGTCCTTATCTTGACCCAAATCCGGCATTCCAGTTTTCGCCGATGAGCGCGTGGGGTCTGCCTGCCATTAATACCGCACTGCTGCTTACTTCAGGCGTCACCGTCACCTGGGCGCATCATGCAATGATCGCCAATAACCGCAAGCAACTGATCATTGGGTTGTTCCTGACCGTTCTGCTGGGGGTAATTTTTCTAGGTGTCCAAGCTTACGAATACACCCACGCTTATTCCGAACTCAATTTGAAATTGTCATCCGGCGTATTTGGCTCAACCTTCTACATGCTCACCGGATTTCATGGTTTCCACGTCACACTGGGAGCCATCATGCTGACGGTGATTCTGGTCCGTTGTATCAAGGGCCATTTCACCCCAGAGCATCACTTTGGTTTTGAGGCAGTTGCCTGGTACTGGCATTTTGTTGACGTCGTCTGGCTAGGCCTGTTTGTATTCGTATACTGGCTCGCCTAGACGCAGAAGTCGGCAAAAAAAGCCGCACAATGTGCGGCTTTTTTGTGCTCCATCGCTGGTTGGTGTGACAATCCTTTCGACCGGCCACCTATCGCTGCGGGATCAGGCCGAAGTAATAGCTGCCAATCAGGATCAGAAAAATCGCAACCGAAAGCACAATTCTAAACGTCAGCGCCGTTACCATGCGCCTCGAATCTCCCTTGTCGCGGTACATGAAAAACAGTGCGCTGAATAAACTGATGAGCACCAGCATTAGCAGGACCACAACCAATATTTTCATCATTCCTTAGACCGGCCTCGAATCATTCGCAGTTCATATTGTCCAAGAATATTGTAGCGTAACTGCCGTTTCGCATCCATTCCATTTGCCACTTCTTAATTATTTTATGCCGTTGAGATTTTCTGAAATTCGCTTTGTACCGACGCCAGTGCCGACGCTGGCCGCACTTGGCGGTTTTTGTTTGCTGCTATACCTTGCGCACTGGCAGCAGGGACGTGCCGTGGAGAAGCGAGCCTTGCAGGTCGAATTTGACAGCCGGGCTGCGGCCTTGCCGATTGCGTTGGGTGCAGCGATTGCGGACCCGCTTGCGTTTAGATATTACCGAGCCCGCGCCCAGGGCGAGTGGCTGGTGAGCGAACAAATTTTTGTCGATAATAAATTCGACAACGAAACCGTTGGCTTTCATGTGTTCACGCCGCTGAAAATAACCGCTACGAATCGTTACCTGCTGGTCAATCGCGGATGGGTAGCCCGCGCTGCCGGATATCCCGCGCCGCCGTCAATTCCGGTGCCGCCAGGATTAGTCACCGTAGAGGGCACATTGGTGCTGCCGAGTACGCGGTTCATCGAGCTTTCGGCGGCAACTGTGCAAGGCAATGTGTGGCAAAACCTCACTGTTGAACGCTACCGCAAGGCCAGTGGGCGCGACGTACTGCCACTGGTGTTGCTGGCCGATACTGCTGCAGCGCCGTTGAAGCCAGTTGCAGAACGTCCCGATGCGAGAGCTGAAAAGCACGATGAATACATGTTGACGTGGTATTCGCTGGCGGCCACCGTCGTCGTATTGTGGCTGGGTTTAAACGTCAAATTCGCGCACGCGGTGCCGCCTGCGTCAACACTGAGTGATGGGAACGAGAAATGAGTCCGCGGACAAAACTTGCGCTGATATTTACCTTGTTTGCGCTGCCGACATTGGCGTCATTTTCAGCGTTCTATCTACTCAAACCAACCAAAACAAGCAACTATGGAGAGCTCATTTCGCCGGTCATCAATTTGCCGCAAGTGTCGCTCGCCATTGCGGACGGCACCGACGCTGACGAAAACGCGCGCCAGGACGGACTGCGCGGGAAATGGCTTATCGTTACCCGTGACAGCGGCGCATGTGACGGCAGGTGCGAGCAGAAACTCTTTGCGATGCGTCAATCGCGGCTGATTGTGGGACGGGAAATGGATCGCGTTGTGCGTGTGATGCTGATCGACGACGACATCAAACCTGCCGACCAATTAATCAAGCGCTACCAGGGTACCGCGTGGGTCAACGCAAACTCATCAGCGTGGCTGGCCCGGTTGCCCACGCCAGAGCACGACAGCAGCAATGGCAGGGCATATTTTTATGCGGTCGATCCGTTGGGCAATATTTTTATGCGTTACGGCGCTGAGGGCGATGTCAAGCTGATCGCCAAGGACTTGCAGCAGGTTCTAAAGGCGTCCCAGATCGGTTAGCGCATTTATATGGAATCGGGACACGACACAAAATGAAAATGAGTACCTTTGAGCATGGCCTGATTGGTGTTATTACCATTGCGATTGTTTTGGCAGCTTTCGTTTGGGTGAAACGAGATGCCGTTCGCTTCCGCAAACTGGTCGCGACGACGATGACAATGACGTTTATATTGCTGATACTCGGGGCATTCGTCAGGCTATCCGATGCGGGCCTCGGATGCCCCGACTGGCCGGGCTGCTATGGCAATTTGACGCCGCACCTCTCGGCTGACGAGATCCGCGCCGCGGAGGTAATCCAACCTGGCGGGCCTGTGTCGATGGCGAAAGCGTGGAAAGAAATGAGTCATCGTTACCTTGCTATGCTGGTGGGCGCGCTGATTGCGGCAATCGTGCTTGCGGCGTGGCGCAACCGGCGGGCCTGGAACCAATCGCCAGCGTTGGCCAGCGTAGTCGGTAGTGCGGTGATTTTTCAGGCAGCGCTAGGCGCATGGACAGTCACGATGTTGCTAAAGCCGGTAATCGTCACTTCACATCTATTGGGCGGTATCACTATCCTCTCACTGCTCGCCTGGCTTCACTGGCGGCAGGCTGCACGTCAAGCGGAGCCGCCAATGTGGGCAAAAGGTATAATTGCGCCCAAAGCAATACGATACTTTGCACTGTTGGCGTTGGTAGTCCTGGCCGCACAAATTGCGATTGGAGGCTGGGTCAGTACCAACTATGCCGCGTTAGCATGCGCTGATTTGCCGCAGTGTTCCGGTCAATGGCTGCCGGTGATGGATTTTGCGAATGCCTTCCATATTGTTCGTCCTTTGGGCACGGGTCCGAACGGCGAGTTACTCACCATTGAAGCCCTGCGCGCGATTCATTGGACGCATCGGGTGGGTGCGGTGATCGCGATATTGGTGGTTGGTGGTTTTGCATGGGCGTTGCAGAATATTTCATCAGGCAGAAAAGCGGCGAAGATGTTACTGGTGTTGCTGGCGGGCCAAGTGCTGCTCGGGTTATCGAACGTCTGGTTCAGTTTGCCGCTTATTGTTTCGGTCGCACACAACGGCGTGGCGGCGCTATTGTTTACCCTTTTGTCGTTGATCAATTTACGTCTGCGCCAACATTGAAACTGACTCCTGAAGTGCCACAACAGATTGCAACCCGCCCGCAGCCGAACGTGCTGACCCAGTTTCTTCAACTGACGAAGCCGCGCGTCAACTCGCTGATTGTGTTCACCGCGATCATCGGCATGATGCTCGCGTACCCGGTCGGTATTGCATGGGATGTTGCGCAGATGCTCGTGAGCACCGCTGGCATTGCGCTGGTTGCCGGTGCGGCTGCTGCCTTCAATTGCCTGGTAGAACAGCAAATTGACCGGAAAATGGCGCGTACGCGCGCACGTCCCACGGTGACGGGCTCCATCACAAGTTGGCAGATTTTATTGCTCGCAGGCATTGTGGGTGGCACCGGCCTGATCGTGCTGTATCGGTTGGTGAACCCACTCACGATGTGGCTGACCCTCGCCACCTTTGTCGGCTACGCGGTAATTTATACTGTGATCCTCAAACCCGCCACACCGCAAAATATTGTCATCGGCGGCGCATCCGGCGCGATGCCGCCGGTGCTCGGATGGGCCGCAGTAGCTGGAGTGGTCGATCCAAACGCGTTGCTGCTTTTCCTGATTATTTTTGCCTGGACACCGCCACATTTCTGGGCGCTGGCGTTGTACCGAAAACATGAATACGCGAAAGCTGGCGTGCCGATGTTGCCGGTCACACATGGTGATGCCTTTACCAAACTGCACCTTTTGCTCTATACCTTGTTGCTTTCGGCGGCGACCTTGTTGCCGTTCGCGGTGGGCATGGCAGGCTGGATTTATCTCCTCGCGGCGGTGGTGCTGAATGGGTTTTTTCTTTTTTATGCCGTCAAGCTGTTGCGTCACTACAGCGATAGGCTTGCCAGGCGCACGTTTAGTTTTTCAATTTTGTATTTATCGCTACTGTTTGCCGCGCTACTTATCGATCATTACGCGCCGTTGGTGCTTGCGTAACCATGCGTATCGCGCTGGCAACGATATTGGCGCTCGGTGTGGCGCTCACCGCTTGCGAAAATAAACCTGTTTTCAACGCACTCGACGTCACAGGCATTCAGGGCTACGGTAATGATTTTCGCCTGATCGACCACAATGGTCGCTCGCGCAGCATGGCCGATTTTCGTGGCAAGGTGGTGGTGATTTTTTTTGGCTACACCCATTGCCCGGATGTTTGCCCCACCACGCTGTCGGAGATGCGGCAGGTCATGCAAATCCTTGGCAAGGATGCGGAGCGCTTGCAGGTATTGTTCGTCACCGTCGATCCACTGCGTGACACGCAACAGGTACTGTCCCAATACGTTCCGTCGTTCCACCCCACGTTTCTTGGCCTGTATGGCGACAGCGCCGCGACCGAAAAAGTAGCGAAGGACTTCAAAATCATTTATCGTCAGTCGGCCGGCAAGACAGCGGAGAGCTACACGGTAGATCATACTGCCGCATCGCTGGTCTTTGACCAGCAGGGCAGGTTGCGTTTGTTTATCAACTACGGCCTGGGTGCGGACAAGATTGCTCCCGATATCAAGAAATTACTTCAATAGCCACTAAGGGCTGTAACCATGACTATTCAACGGTTTCACATTGGTCCGCGCCTGTCCGAAATGGTGATCCATAACGGCACCATTTATCTCGCAGGCCAAGTCGCCACAGATACGACACAGGATATGGGCGGCCAAACGGCGCAGGTACTCGCCATGATTGACCGGCTGCTCGCTGAAGCGGGCAGCGACAAAACAAAAATCCTGTCCACCACCATCTACATCACCGATATGGCGGATTTCCCTGCGATGAACGCCGTGTGGGACGCGTGGGTGGTGGCGGGTGCCACGCCGCCCAGGGCAACCGTCACGGCACAACTCGCCAAATCAGCCTATAAGGTTGAAATTCAGCTCATTGCGGCAATCATCTGATGGTGCAATTAGCGGTTGGTCGCGTGCGACACGTTGGCTTGGCCAACGATGGCCGCGGTAGCGACCAATTCGTCAAATAGCGCCATCGATGCCGAACCGGAAACACAGTACGGGTCAAGCGTGGCGCACTCCGAATACTTGAGCAGTAAAGAAGGATTGATGCGCTCCAGGTTTACCAAGCCCATCGACCAACCAGCGAATTTTCTTTCGCTGATCTCTTCATACGAGAGAATCACCACATCCGTGTGGCGAGGGTCCGCGGCGATGTGGTTATACAACGCATTGACTTGCATGCGTCCGCCTTCCAGCGCCTGCAAAAAAATTCGGCCGCTTGAGCAAAGGACGCCGGTGATACCGCTGCCGGGATTGTGGGCCTTGGATTGCGACAGAATTTTAAGCAGCTCTTCCTGCGACACGCTGTCCGCCGCCCGGCTTGCATACAACATACGCACCAGCATGGTGTTCTCCGTTTTCAAGTGGGATTCAAATGGTTTTCCTGCTTAACAGCGAAAGAAATTCGCGCCGCAGATTGGGGTCCTTCAGGAATGAGCCGCGCATGACGCTGTTGGTCATCCGCGACTCGGCATCTTTCACGCCGCGCCAATGCATGCAAAAGTGGTCAGCCTCGATCACGATCGCCAATCCATCCGGCTTTACTTTGTCTTGCAGGATGAATGCCAGGTTCGTCACGGCCTCCTCCTGAATCTGCGGTCGGCTCATGACCCAGTCGCAAATGCGAACATACTTGGACAAACCGATCAGATTGGAATGTCCGTTCGGCATGATGCCAATCCACACCCTGCCGATGATCGGACAAAGGTGATGCGAGCAGGCGCTGCGAACTGTGATTGGCCCGACGATCATCAATTCGTTCAAATGCTCGACGTTCGGAAACTCAGTCACGGGCGGCATGGGTTCATATCGACCTTTGAATACTTCGGTCAAATACATTTTCGCGACGCGCTTGGCAGTCTCTGCGGTGTTGTGGTCGGACTCGGTATTAATTACCAGGCTCTTCAACACTTCTGCCATCTTTGCTTCGACCTCGGCTTTCAACTGCTCCATTTCACCCTCTTTCAAAAACGCCGAGATATTGTCATTCGCGTAATATCTATGGTTAGCGGCTTCGAGGCGCAATCGGATGCGCTGCGATACAGGCAAGTTCAAATCGTCGTCATTGCTACTGTCGCTTCGAAATAGCGGCCTAGGCTGGGTCGGTGACATGGTGAAATCCTTTGCGGGATAGTCCAAATACGGGGTAAAAAAGAACGATTTCGAATAGTTTAATCGGCATCTGGCCAACAATACACCACAAAAAAACAAAAGGGCTACGCTTCATGCGTAGCCCTGGGTTGACGGCTGAATTATTTAGCGTATCGCGTCGTACTCACCCAACGCCGCTTTCATTGTTTTCATCGCCTTGGCTTCAATCTGGCGAATCCGTTCCGCCGAGACACCAAACTCGTCGGCAAGCTCGTGCAAGGTTTTTTCTTTACCTTCACCTTCCTGCACCAGCCATCGCGACTTAATAATTTCTCGACTGCGATCGTCCAGCGTAAGAAGCGCGGCATCGAGCCCGTCCGATGCGGCCTTCTCTTTTTGCATAGCCGCCAAGTGTTCTGGAGGCTCGATCGTACCGTCCTGCAGATAGGCAATCGGGCTCACCCACGTGCTGTCGTCGTCATCGTTCGCCGGTTCCAGCGAGATTTCCTGACCGGTGAGCCGTTTTTCCATCTCTGTGACGTCGGTTTCTTTCACGTTTAACTGACGCGCGACTTCCTTTACCTCGGTCGGGGACAGGGTGCCAAAGTTCGGCTTCATGCTGCGCAAATTAAAGAACAATTTGCGTTGCGCTTTGGTGGTGGCGACCTTCACAATCCGCCAATTTTTTAAAATGTATTCGTGAATTTCCGCTTTGATCCAGTGCACCGCAAATGACACCAGACGTACCCCGCGGTCAGCATCAAATCGCTTGACTGCCTTCATCAGGCCAATGTTGCCCTCCTGAATCAGATCGGCATGCGGCAGGCCATACCCTGTGTATTTACGGGCTATGGAGGCCACCAGCCGCAGATGGGACATCACCAGTTCCGACGCTGCAGCCAGGTCGCCGCTGGTTTTAAGCGTCATTCCCAGCTCATGTTCGCGTTCGGGGGTGAGCATCGGCACGCGGTTCACCGCAGAAATATAGCTTTCAATGCTGCCGACAGACAGGGCAGGCAAATTCATCGTAGCAGTAGTCATATGACCTCCACTGATCCCGGACATTCGGGTTAGGTTAATTTTAGCACTCATGTATTCAGAGTGCTAATGCAAGCGCTAGTTCCAGAGATGCATTAAAAAA
>JAYVKG010000011.1:0-6048 GCA_043768625.1 Betaproteobacteria bacterium | reverse complement strand
TTGCTAATGCTTGGCCATACATTTATGCCCTGCGACAACAGGCGGCAGTGGCGACAGGCGGCGCGGTGGCACGGGTATGATTCGTGGGGAAACCTCAGGTACGAATCGGTTTGAATACTGCGCAGCTGAGTTACGCGATGAAATATCGTCGGAGCCGATCCCACCGCGTGCGAATGCTGCCGACCATGCCTCACGCGCTCGACTGCCGAGTGTGAAATAAAATTTGGCCGTTGGGCTGGTGCGCAACTCGCCGTTAACGTAAACAGTGGCGTTTTTCGATTGAGTATCCCCGCTGGTGCGCGGATTGCCCGCTTCAGCGCGATTGGAACGTCCCCAATCCAGGTATTCAGCGGTGACCACGATTACGCCTTTCTCGCCCCCTTGCAGACCGCAGTAAGCGGCGGCCAGATAATTTTTGCCGTCGCCGGCAGAGTACTGCGCGTAACCAAACACGGTTTCGGAACAGCGGCGTTTCTTGAGACCCATATCGATCACACCGGCAATCGCGACCGAGCCGTACTGTGCGACGGCACCATCGCACAGCACCTGTACGTTTTCTATCACCAACAGCGCAATCGCATTCATGTCAGTGCCGGCATTGCCGCGATTGCGCGCGCCAAACAAGTTCACCAGCGACACGGTGTGACGGCGCCTGCCATTTACCATCACCAGCGTCTGGTCGGACCCCAAACCGCGCACCGCTGCTGAATCGATCAGGTCAGCCTCTTCGGCGCCGGTCTGGCCCCAAGCCGCCTGACTATCATCCGGCGGGCGGCTCACGTGCTATCAGGAGTTACCGCTAGCGCCGAATGAAATCGAGCAAGTCCGTGGTCAGGCGTTGCTTTTCTGTGGCAAACAATCCATGCGGTGCGCCATCATATTCGATGAGCGTGGAAAGGGCGACGCCTTTGGCTGCGGCCCGGCCGGCGGCGTCAATGGGAACGATCTTGTCGGCGGTGCCGTGGATGATCAATGTCGGCACATTGAACGCTGCAAGATCGCCGCGAAAGTCGGTACCCGCAAATGATTTCGCACATTCGAGGGTTGCTTTTAAGCTGGCCTGCATGGCAACACTGCGTGATGTCTGCAACAGCTCGTCACTGACGGGATGTGAGATAACGCCGACACCAAAAAAATCCTTAAAAAAACCTGCGAAAAACTTTGCGCGATCTTCCAACATACCTTGTGCCATTTTGTCGAATACTTCTTGCGGCGTTCCTTGAGGGTTGTCGCTGGTCTTTAACATGAACGGCACTACCGAGGAAACGAGCGCAGCCTTCACCACCGACTTGCCGGCGTGGCGGGACATATAGCGTGCAACTTCACCACCACCCATCGAAAAGCCTACCAGTACAGCATCGCGGGCACCGGTTTGCTCGATCACCGCCGCCAGGTCATCGGCCAGTGTGTTGTAGTCGTAACCACCCCACGGCTGTGAGGAACGGCCGAAGCCGCGCCGATCGTATGCAATGGTGCGATAGCCTGATTCCGCAATCGCCATCGCCTGATCATCCCAACTATCGGCCGAGAGCGGCCAGCCGGCCATCAAAATGACCGGGCGACCGCTGCCCCAGTCTTTACAATAAAGTTTTGTGTTATCGGTAGTGGTAACGTAATTCATGACGGGTGCTCCTCGAAAGGTTGAATCAGGCTGGCATAGACAAGGCGTTTCCACACTTGTCAATCAATCCAGACTATAAGCAGCCACCAAAACGGCGTATGTACGATAGCGCACATACTTGACAAAACTTTGCGTCAACGTACCGGCACTTTTCCCTGCATGGACTGCCCGGACTCAACGGCGGGGGGCTGCCACACTGCGGCCACTTCAGTACAGAAACCGGCAAGTTTTTCCAACACGATTTGCACCGCACGATTGGCCGCAACCACGCCACCGTAGGGATCTTCGCTCGCGGCAGCAACGATCTCGTCAAATTCGCGCCACCCCAACACGCGCCTCGTCGCGATGTCCACCATCGTAGCGCGCAGCGTGAATCGCACACCGCTAGGGCTATCGCCAAAATTCTGCTGCAGGCGCAATATCTCCGTGTCAAGCCTTACGTCTGCTGCTGCGGCACTCGGCGTCTGCACAACCGCACGGAACGAGTCACTGTGTTCAACTGCCGCAACGATGAGGGGCGTCAACATCCGCGCGGGCGTGTCGATCCACTCACTCTGCGCAAAATAATCGAGCTTGTGGGCGTCCCGAGTATAGATGATGCGCTGACTATCGAATCCTGCTGCGGCGCGCGGAGGATTCACCACCAAGGTGGGTGCCGTGTAGGGCAACACCGATGGCGCGATCTTGGGTGCACTGGCGCCAGCACGCCGCGTGCTCTGGGCATTGTCAAGCGAATAAAAGGCCGGCGCCGACGCCGGCTTCGAAAATAGCGAACCACAGCCTCCGGCAAATATCATTACGCAACTTGCAACACAGGGTCGACAGAGCTTGGCAAACAGCAAATTTTTCATGGTGGTCGCGTTTTCGTAGAGGTTTCGCCGGGTCCGTCAGGCACCGGACTGCGTCCGAACAAAAGACTGTTTGGATTGCGCTCGGTTTGTTCACTGAGGCGCCGGAGCGAGGCCGACAGGACGTTGAGTTCGCCCAGCAAGCGTTCCAGCTCCGGCAATGTTTCTGCGGTGAAGCGTTGCACGTCGGCACCCACCGCGTTGATCGTTTTACCCGCGCTTTTGCTCGTCGCGGCGGTATCCAGACCCATCTTTTCCACTGCGTCCGCACTTCGGCCAATACGCGTGATTACCGGCCCCAGCTCAGCCGTCACCCGCGCGCTGTTGTCGAGCGTACGGGAGGCACTGGTAATGCTTTTGTCGAGGGTGTCACGACGCGCAGCAAAGGTGCGCGCTACGACGGCAATGTCAGCCAGCGCACTCTTGAACGCCAGGCGATTTTCGTCGCTTAATATTTTGTCAATGTTGCTCGAGGTACTGTCGAGTTTCGCCAGAACGCTCGTCAGGATGTTTTCCAATCGCGCGCTCAGAGACGGTTTGGTTCGAATCAACGGGTATTGGTCTGGCGACGTCGCCAGCAAGGGTGGAGCGTCGCGCGAGCCACCGCCGAGCTCGACGTAGGCAATGCCTGTCAATCCTTGGGTTTTCAGGACCGCGACGGTGTCTTCTTTGACGGGCGTGCCGCGCTCGATCGCAAAAATCAGCCGTACGTGCTCCGGATTGAGCGGATCGAGGTGAATTCCTTTTACCTTGCCGACTTCGACGCCGTTATATTTGACGGGGGCATTCAGATTCAGCCCGGACACCGATTCTTCTTCGATCGCCAGATACATGTCGTATTTGGTTTGAAAAGCGCCGCCCGAGGCAAGCCACAGCACGACTGCGATCAGCGCGCCGGTGAGCGCCAGTACAAACGCGCCAACTATCGCGTAGTTCACTTTGGTTTCTATGATGGCCTCGCCATTTCTGCTGCGGTTTTAACGACGGCTTGACGCGCATCCAGCTTTTGTTTCTGATGCTGCTCCTGCGCTTCTGCTGCGCGCGCGCGCGGGCCATCAAAGAATGGGCGGATCGCGGGGTTGTCGATAGCTGCCAACTCGGCCATCGAGCCAATGCCTTGCACCTTGCCATCGGCTAACACGGCGACGCGATCAGCGACCTGCCACAACAGATCCAGATCGTGCGTAATCATGACGATGGTCAGGCCAAATAAATCGCGCAGCTTTAATACCAGCTCATCGACGCCGTCAGCGCTAACCGGATCGAGCCCCGCGGTCGGTTCATCCAGAAACAGTAATTCAGGGTCAAGTGCCAGCGCCCGCGCTAACGAGGCGCGCTTCATCATTCCGCCGCTCAACTCTGCCGGGAACTGCGCGCCGACTTCAGGCTTCAGACCCGCCATTGCCAACTTCGATGCGGCAATTTCATCGATCAGATCATCGGCGAGTTGGGTGTGCTCGCGCAATGGCAGGCCGATGTTTTCCATCACCGTTAATGACGCGAACAAACCGCCATGCTGAAACATAACGCCCCAACGCTGTCGCAACGCGAGCGCCGCATCGTCGCTGAGTTCGTTAAAATCAACGCCCAGTACCTTGATTGAGCCCGCGTTCGGCCGGTGTAGCAGGATCATTTCTCGAAGCAGCGTGGATTTGCCGGAGCCGCTTCCGCCGATCAAGGCAAATATTTCGGCGCGGCGTATCTCGATATTAACGTCGGTGTGCACGACATGCTCGCCAAACCGCGTCGCCACCTTGCTCATCGCGATGACGATTTCGCCGGACGCCGGGTTCGGCGGCGGCGGCGTCTGCGGCTGTGAGTGTCCCTGCACGTTAAAGGTCCAGAGCGCTGAAAGCGATGGAAAACAGTGCGTCGGCAACAATCACCAGGAAGATTGACTGGACAACACTTCGCGTCGTTTGACGTCCAACGCTATCAGCCCCGCCCTTGGTCCGGAAGCCTTGAAAGCAGCCGACCACACTGATGATCCAAGCAAACACCGGTGCTTTGCCAATGCCGATCATGTAGGCCGTAATGCTGACGGCTTTGACGAAGCGGTCCTGGAACTCACCGAAGCCGATCCCGAGCTGCGAGCGGGCCATGATCATGCCACCAAATACGCCGAGAATATCTGCAAATACCGTCAGCAGCGGCAGGACAATCATCAGCGCGAAAATCTTTGGCAATACCAGCAGTTCCAGCGGGCGGATTCCGATAGTGCGCATTGCATCTATCTCTTCAGTCACGTTCATTGTGCCGATCTGTGCGGCATAGGCGGAGCCTGAGCGACCGGCGATGATGATGGCAGTAATCAGCGGTGCGAACTCGCGAAGCATCGACAAGCCCACCAGGTCCGCGACAAAAATATTGGCGCCGTATTGCCTGAGCTGGTCGGCTCCCTGATAGGCGACCACGATGCCGAGCAGGAAAGACAACAATCCGACAATAGGCAGCGCATCGAAACCAGCGCTGCGAATATTGTAAAGAACAGGTCGCCAGCGGATGCGCGCCGGGTGCGTAAACGAGCCGGCTATGGCCATCGCATTTTGGCCAACGAAAGCCGACAGTGCCACCGTTTCCTCAAAAAACGCGAGGGTACCGCGACCGACGCGTTCCAGCAGCGGTGTAGGTTTTGCCGCCGTGGATGGATGGCCGGATTGCTCGGTCACCTGCTGCGCCACTGCGTCCAGCAGCTTGGCATATGGGGGCTTTAAACCGCGAAGCGTGACGACGCTGCCTTCGGCGCGCAGCCTCAGCAGCAGTTTCTGCAGAATCCATGCACCCGCCGTGTCAAGCACTTCAATACCGGACGCGTCGGCGCTGATTTCGGCGTTGCCAGCGATACTAACTGATCGAAGCTTTTTCTCGATCGCACCAATGCCGCGCGCAGTCCAGCCACCCGACAACAGCAATGCCTCGGGCGTCGGTTGGGCGAATGCGGCCGGTGGTGGTGGTGCGGATACCATTTCGAAATGACTGTTGGAGAAAAGACCACAAGGATGTAAACGCGGCATTGCAACTGGCAGGCGTGCATGGTTGCACCGGTTTCAAGCCGCGATACCGCTGCGTTGATCACAATGTTCACGAACCGCTGCCGTGCGTCATGGCAGAGAGCTGTATGTGTCGTTGTTGAAATCACGGGCTGAACAAACTACCAACGTCGGCCAACTACCTGCCGTAAGCCTACCGAAATTGCTTTGCGCGGTATGTGCGAGAACGCACAGAGCACGTGACTTTCAATATTTCGTTGAGCCCGCGTTCGCTACGGGTTCAACCCGCTGCCTTGGCAGCGTCGCCGTATGTCGCGCAATCTGTTCGTCCTCTTGTGAAGCGAGCACCCTTACCGGACAGGCCGACCTGAGGTCGCTGATCGGATTCGTTGCCGACGCATTACGTGCCGCATCCAGGCTGATGCCGGCCCAAGATAAATGGCGGCAAATACTGGCCCGCACTGCGGCATCGTTTTCGCCTATGCCGCCGGTAAACACCAGCAGGTCAATGCCATCGAGTACGGCGATCATTGCGGCCACCTGTTTGCGCACCGAGTAGCAAAACATTTGGATCGCCAGTCGTGCAGCG
>JAYVKG010000010.1:0-7474 GCA_043768625.1 Betaproteobacteria bacterium | reverse complement strand
GCAATTGCGTAGCTGACGCTTTCTCGTCATACGTTGTGCACCGCGCATTTTCCGGCAGCGTGCGCAGGAAATTCCACTGCCATGGTGATTTGTTCTGCGCAGACCGGCCATGGATACGCGCTTTGGGACGGTAAATTCTGCAATCCATCCGCAACCCGTTGAGGGGAACGTTGGCACGCGGCAAACTGCGTTCATCGTCAATCAATTCTTCCGGGGACTCTCACATGAATAAAATTTCACGCCCACTACTCCTGGCGCTGGCGGTCGCGCTGATTATTGCCGCGGTAGCGATGGGACTTGCTGCCGCGCATGCCGATGGCGCAATGGATGGCGCGCTGCAGTTGTTCGATCACGAACTGTCGGACTCCGCGCTGTGCTGGGCCATAGCCATACCGGTACTGGTGCTGGTCGCCATCATCGTGGCGGCGGTCTGCGCGGGCGCGGCGCTGTTGACGTTCGTCGTTCTGCTGTTCGCCGCCGTCATCGCGGTGCTCGCGATGTTGCTGGCAATGACACCGCTGGCAATTTTTCTGGCGATCCCCGTGTTGGCGGTGTATGGCCTGGTGAAATTGTTTCAGCGCAAAGCGGTAGCAGCTGCGTAACTTGTGTTGAGAGCGGCCGCAGCCGCCCTCAACATCGAATGCGACCGGGCAAGCTAACAAGTTTGCTACCTGCAAACTAACAAGTTTGCTACCTGCAAACTAACAAGTTTGCTTCCTATATCGCGCTGGCGCACGCGGCGCCGGCGTTCAACGCGACGTGGTGTAGCGGGGCTTGATTTGCAAAAAGTATGCGGTTGACCACCAGTGCGTGCTTGGTATGGCGGCGCCGACCAGTAGAATGCCTGCTCGATGCGGTAACGTTATTTACCCAGGGAGAAGCCATGCCTATCACCGGTCCAGTTCGCCAGGGCTTGCTTGCAAGCCTAATTTTCGCAGCGTTCACCACCGCCGCAACGGTGGCGAAATCAGCGGCCCCACCGCCCCAATCGCGACCCTCGTATACGGAACTGCTGGCCACGGCCAAGCCTGACGACTGGCGCACGCCCGACCCCGACAGTACGCTCTACATGGATCTGCCCACCGGGCGCGTCGTGATCGAACTTAATGCCGCCTACGCGCCCGGGCATGTCACCAACATCCGCGCATTGGTGCGCGAAGGCTATTTTGATGGCCTAAGCATTCTGCGATCGCAGGATAATTACGTCGTGCAATGGGGCGACCCTGAGGCGGAAAATGCCGAGCCCGGCAAAGTCCGCGTGATGAAGCAAGGCAAAAAAAGCCTCCGTCCCGAATACACACGTTTGATCGATGGCAAACTTGCCTTCACCCGGCTGCCGGACATCGATGGCTACGCGCCAGAAGTTGGTTTTTCAAACGGCTTTCCCGTCGGCCGCAATCGGAAAACCAGGCAGACCTGGCTCACCCATTGCTACGGCATGATCGGCGCGGGCCGCGACAACGATGACAACAGCGGCAGCGGTGCGGAGATGTATGTGGTCAGCGGTCACGCGCCGCGTCATCTTGATCGCAATATCACGCTGGTGGGGCGTGTGTTGCAGGGCATGGCACTTTTGTCGGTGTTGCCGCGCGGCAATGGATCGATGGGTTTCTATGAAAATGCCGCGCAGCGCGTCCCGATCAAATCGATGCGTATTGCTGCCGACGTACCGGCTGCCGAGCGAACCAACCTGGAAGTGATCCGCACCGAATCCAAATTATTCACCGCGCTGGTGGAAGCGCAGCGCAATCGCGGCGGCACTTGGTACAAAGTCCCCGCCGGGCATATTGAACTGTGCAATGTGCCGATTGCGGTAAGACCGGCGGCAGCGCGGTAAAACGACACCCGCCGGGCAATTGCAGCCATGCCGCGCTGCAACAATCGATGCGCTGGCTTTCCGTTAGTTGTGTATCCTCTCGCCATTGCCGCCCTGCAACCAAATAGTCCAAACGCCACGACGGGAAAACGTGAACCAACCATCGCTTCGTCAAAAACTTTTTCGCACTACCTCGATTCCTGCTGGCGAGGACGAAAGTGTATCGCTGATACCTGCCGACAGCCTGCATCGTACCCTCGGCGTATTTTCATTGACGATGCTGGGTGTCGGCGGCACCATCGGCACCGGTATTTTTTTTACCCTGGCCGAAGCGGTACCGAAAGCCGGCCCGGCAGTCATTCTGTCGTTTCTCATGGCCGCTTTCACCGCGGGCCTTACCGCGCTCTGCTATGCCGAACTGGCATCGCGTATTCCCGCGTCGGGCTCGTCGTACTCTTATGTCTACGCGAGCGTCGGCGAGTTCTTCGCCTATATCGCGGCTGCCTGCCTGTTGCTTGAGTTTGAATTGGCGGCGAGTGCAACGGCCATCGGCTGGTCGGCGTATCTGAATAATTTTATTGAGAATGCATTCGGCTGGCATATTCCGCTGGCGCTTCGTTCGCCGATGATCGTGCTCGGTACAAACGGAACCGAATTTCATTGGGGCCAGCTCAATCTGCCGCCGGTGATCTTGATTTTTCTGTGTGGCGTGCTACTGCTGCGCGGCGTGCGTGAATCGATCGGCGTGAATACGGTAATGGTATTGATCAAAATAGCGATCCTCATTTTCTTTGCAGTCATTGCCTTGTCAGGGTTCAATGCCGACAACTTCTCCCCGTTTTTTAATACCGATAACAGCAAAGGCTTTGCCGGCATGACGGGGGTGACGGCGGCGGCGGCGACGGTTTTCTTCTCCTTTATCGGCCTCGACGGCGTGGCCACGGGTGGCGCGGAAGCAAAAAATCCGCGCCGTGATGTGCCGCTGGCCGTGATCGCCGCGCTCCTGATCGTCACCGTTTGCTACATGCTGGTCGCCGTCACCGCGCTGGGCGCACAGGCAGCGGGAAAATTTGAAGGCCAGGATGCGGGGCTTGCGGTGATTCTGCAAAATGTCACCGGTAAAGTCTGGCCCGCAGTGGTGCTATCGGCCGGCGCGGTCATCTCGGTTTTCAGCGTGACGCTAGCCTCGTTATATGGCCAGACACGCATATTGTATGCGGTGAGCCGCGACGGACTCATCGGTAAAGTGTTTGGTGAAGTGAGCAAGAAGACCAAGGTGCCCGCAAAGAGCACCATCATCGTCTGCGCGTTTGCCGCGTTGATTTCGGCCACCGTCGACTCTGGCTATCTATGGGATATGGTCAGCATGGGCACGCTGGTTGCATTTGGCATTGTGTCGGCGGCAGTGCCGGTAATTCGCCGCAAACCGATTGACGCTGACAGCCACTTGCGCGGTAAAGGTTTTCGTGTACCGTTCGGTCCGCATCTGATTCCAGGCCTGTCTATTCTTTCCTGCCTCTACATCATCAAGGATTTGTCCGTCACCACCTACACCGTGTTTGGAATATGGATGGTGATCGCCGTGTGCGGCTATTTTGTGTACGGCATTCGACGTTCGCACCTGAACCGCGCAACGGGTGTGGCAGGCTGAATTGGCAACGCGAGGTGCAGCGGGGACCACCCCGGCATTGTTTTTTTGTAACCAATATTGCCGAGAAATTGTCGCGTAGATCGCCGTTTGACGGGGCTTACAGCCTGAAAGTGCTTTGAACGCCGCGCCATTGCTTGTGTTTTGTTCGATATTGTCTCCTGTCGGCTTTGTATCTTGCGCGCAACCGCGAGCGGATCGCGCAGCAAATGCACCAGCTGGCCGGGATTAATGGCGCCCTGCAGATGGATAGGCGGTGGACCGCCGGCTTCGCACGCGGTATGCGTGCCTGGATGTGGCGCCGGGTAACAGACTTGAAAAAAGCGTGGCATCAGCGACAAAACGCAAGCGAAGACATAGTCGTTGTTTCGCATCTTCCGTAAAATAGCGGTTCAATAGTAATCGGTAATTTCCCGTGTTCACCTTCTTCGAAAAACTCGTTCACCCCTATCCTGACGCAGCCCCGGCACCAACGCCGAAAACGTTCTTCGCGTTTATGTGGGCGGCGTCAAAGGGCCTGCGTCCGTTCATGTTGCTGATGACCATTTGCACCGCTGCGATTGGCGTGTTTGAAGCCTTTTTGTTCAGCATGTTGGGACAGGTGGTGGACTGGCTCGCCAAAACCGAGCCCGCAGCACTGTGGTCAAGCCACCGCGCCAGTCTCGGCCTGCTGGCCGCGATACTCGTCGCCAGTCCGCTGGTGGTGGGGTTGCAAGCGTTGCTGAAACACCAGGCAATGGCCGGCAATTTTCCGATGCTGCTGCGCTGGAAATTTCATCGGCAGATGCTTTCCCAGAGTTACAGTTTTTATCAGGATGAATTTGCCGGACGGGTTGCCACCAAGGTCATGCAGACCGCGCTCGCCACCCGCGACGTGTGGATGATCGTGGCCGACATCCTGGTATTTGTAGCTATCTATATCGCTACGCTGATCCTGATTGTCGGCCGTTTCGATCTATGGGTGATCGGCCCGTTTTTGGGATGGCTGGTGATTTACGCATTGGCCGTCAGATACTTCGTGCCGCGGCTGGCCCGCATCGCGCAGCAGCAGGCCGATGCACGCTCGCTGATGACGGGACGTATCACCGATGCCTACACCAATATCGCGACGGTGAAATTGTTTTCGCACACCAATCGCGAGGCAGGTTACGTTCGTGCGGCGATGCAGGATTTTATGCAGACGGTGTATCGGCAGTGGCGGCTGATCACGCAATTTGAAGTCGTAAACCAGATATTGAGCGTGCTGCTGATTGCTTCTACCGCCGGTGTCACTCTCGGTTTGTGGATGCAGGGGAAAATCGGTGTTGGAGCCGTTGCCGCCGCAACCGCGATGGCGCTGCGGTTAAACGGCATTTCGCACTGGATCATGTGGGAATTCGCGGCGCTGTTCGAGCACATCGGCACGGTGCGCGACGGCATGACCATTCTGTCCAGGCCATATACGGTCGTCGATGCGGCGGATGCCAAGCCGCTGGAAGTCTCGCGTGGTGAAATCCGTTTCGACAACATGAGCTTTGCGTATGGTGCCAATGACGGGGCCAACAGGAACGTCATTGAAAAACTCAATCTCACCATTCACGCCGGTGAAAAAATCGGCCTGGTGGGAAGATCCGGCGCGGGCAAATCCACCATCGTTAATCTGCTGCTGCGCTTCTACGATATCCGCGAGGGCCGTATCCTCATCGATGGGCAGGATATTGCCCACGTCACGCAGGACAGTTTGCGCACGCATGTCGGCATGGTCACGCAGGATACATCGTTACTGCATCGTTCGGTACGTGAAAACATTATTTACGGTCGTCCCGATGCCAGTGACGCGGATATGATCAAAGCCGCCAAACGCGCCGAAGCGCACGATTTTATTTTGCAACTCACGGACCCTGCCGGCCGGCGCGGCTACGACGCGCATGTCGGTGAGCGCGGCGTGAAACTCTCCGGCGGACAACGCCAACGTATTGCGATTGCGCGGGTAAAGCTCAAAGACGCGCCGATATTGCTGCTCGACGAAGCCACCAGCGCACTCGATTCTGAAGTGGAGGCAGCGATTCAGGCGAGCCTCTACAAATTGATGGAAGGTAAAACCGTGGTCGCGATTGCGCATCGGCTTTCCACTATCGCCGCGATGGACCGGCTGATCGTGCTGGATGAAGGCCGCGTGGTGGAGGAGGGCGATCATCAACGTTTGCTCAAGCTTGATGGTCTGTACGCGCGCCTGTGGGCGCATCAGAGCGGCGGATTTTTGGGGGATGCGTTGGATGAGGGGGAGGTACGGGGGGTTGGGCGGGTGGTGGAGAGGGCGATGGTGAATTGACAGCTGCGGCATAATCGCGCCAGCAGTCGGTATTGCGCTTGCTCCGCTGCTTGGCAGAGTAATTTAGAGCAATCATCATTTGATGCCGCAGGTGATGCCATATCTTCGTGATCACAATACTCCAACAAAAGGGCATCATCGAACGAACAACCATCAAGCTCGACGACGACTTGCTCTCTCAGACCGCACGCGTCAGTGGGCTCACAGAGCGCTTGTTGCTGATACACGAGGGATTACGAGCATTGATTGAACGTGAGCGCGCAAGATGCCTTGCACGCTTGAGCGGAACCCAAAAAGCGCTCAAAGTGCCGCCGCGTCGCCGCGCAGTTGCATGATCCTTGTTGATACATCCACCTGGGTCGACCATTTTCGGTATCGCGACCAGCCGCTGGTTGAATTGCTCAAGAATGGTCGCGTATCGATGCATTTGTTTGTGCGTGGCAAGCTTGCGTTGGGCAATCTCGAACCGCGTGCCGAAATTCTGCAGCTTTTATCGGAGCTTCCACAATCGACCATCGCTGCGGATGAGGAGTTGCTTCACATTGTTAAAAACCGATGTGGCTTGGCATCGGCCTGATTGATGCGCATTTGCTTGCATCCGCGTTGTTGGGCGCGTGCAAGCTGTATACGCAGGACAAGCGGGTGCTTGCGGTGGCGATCAAGCTGAAAATTGCCTGCACGTAACTTACAACCTTTACTTCGCCGCCTTCCCCGCCTTCTTCAACACCACCGGCTCAATCAACACCGTCTCTGCTGCATTGCCCATCCAGACGTGCCCGTCCTGCAAGGTCGCATTGATCTGCATATTGCGATCAGCCAGCTTTGCGAGTGCCTGCGTGGCCTCGAGCGGAATCTCGATCACTTCCAGATTGTCGTGCCGTGCCAGCGCCGCCCGATTTTGATTCCACCAGATAGCGACGCCGCGTCCGCCATAAGTCAGCAACACCACGCGGCGCGCACGACCGCAGGCCTTGCGCAATTCACGTTCGTCCGGCAGACCAACGTCGATCCAGCATTCGATATTGCCAGTCAGATCTTTCAGCCATAACGCAGGTTCATCATCGGCAGAGAGGCCGCGCCCAAAGCCAAGCGCTTCGTCCGCGAACATCGCGAACGCGAGCAGCCGCACCATCATGCGCTCGCTGGTCTCGGAAGGGTGTCTCGCGAGCGTGAGAACGTGACTGCCGTAATAGCCGCGATCCATGTCGGAAACAGCCAGGTCCACTTTATGGACCGTGGCTTTGAGCGCCATGAATTATTTCTTGGCGGCTAATGCCTTGGTGAGCAGCTCGGCGGTGACGTCGTTGAGCGATTTCTGCTGCGTGTCGGCGAGCGCGTGAATCTGTTTGATGAGGTCGCTGTGCAGCTTCACTGCAAATGGAATCAAGCCCGCTTCCTGATCGCGTTTACGCTGCTCGCGTTTGTCCGGCAGGTTCGCGGCATCCTTGCCGAAGCGGTCGGGGATGCCGGCGAGCTTCATGTTGCCTGAAAGTTTGGTGCCCTTGAGTTTTTCGAGATCGGTTTTTTTCACGTTGATTCCAATGTTGGTGCCGAAGCCGTATTTTACGCTGTCGCTGTTGGAATCCCGTTACCGCGCGATGCCGGGTTTTTCGAGGTTGACGCTATTCTCTGGAAATAGTCGATGCGCCCTATCGCCATCGACAGCAACGCCTACACCGCCTTCAAGCGTGGTGATGCC
>JAYVKG010000009.1:0-3388 GCA_043768625.1 Betaproteobacteria bacterium | reverse complement strand
AATATGTTGCTAGTCGACGTCCATCCCAATCCGGCCAAGGCGCTGGTGGACGCGGCGCAGGCGATAACGCTGCAGGAGCTACCCTACTTTCTGGAAGATGTGGCCATTGCACGTGAAGCCTACGACAAGCGACGCGCCCTGGCGGCGTCGGTCCGTAGCGCAACATCGGGTGATGTGACCAAGGCCGCTTGATGGGGCTTGGCCGGATATTGCGGTCATGCGCCTGGGTTTTATTTGAATCCATTGTTGTATGCGGACCCTCGCAGGCAGCAGGCACCACTCTCGCCTCCCCGGGCGCAACTGCTTTCCCGATTGTCGACGCCGACAGTCGCCCCATCATTGTCAATTCGTTCGCGCATCGGGTGGTTACGCTGGCACCGTCGTTGACCGAACTAATGTATGCGACAGGTGCCGGCGAAAAGCTGATTGGCGTCTCTGCCTACAGCGATTTCCCCGCAGCAGCAAGACGACAGCCGCAAGTTGCCGATGCTGCTGGCGTCTCGTTCGAAGCGTTGCTGGCGTTGAAGCCCGATCTGGTTTTAGCATGGAAGGGCGGCACCCGACCGGCAGATATCGCGCGTATCGAGTCGCTCGGCGTGCGCGTGTTCACGATTGAGATCCGTACGCTTGACGATATCCCACGCGCGGCGCGCACCATCGGTAAACTTGTCGGTCAGCAAAAATTGGCTGATATGCCGGAACAGTTTGCGCAGACGTTCGAGTCAACATTGAAAAAACTTAAGTTGGCCGCCAGCAACAAATCGCCGCTGCGGGTTTTTTTTGAAATCGCGCAGCAGCCATTGATGACAGTGAACGGCAATCATTTTATTACCGAGACCATGAAGCTTTGTGGTGGCGTAAATGTTTTTTCAGATGTAACACAGACGGTGATTGAGCCCTCTCGTGAGGAATTGCTAAAACGCGGTGCCGACGTAATTCTGCGGCCTGCGTCAAATCGACTGGATCTGGCGCGCGATGCGGCGCTTTACAATGGACTTGAAGCTTATCGCCGCAGTCGAATTTATCCACTCAATGCAGACTGGATATTGCGGCCCGGGCCCCGGCTATTGCTGGCGGCCGCCGAAATTTGCACCGCGCTGGATCAGGTACGTGCGAGCATGGCCGCTGCCGATATATAAATCATTGCGCGCGAAACAAACCGGGAGGCGGCGACTACCCAGCGTCTGTGCCGGCAATACCTAGAATTCTTCCCGCACTCGTAAATAACTGGCGAAGCGCGGCGTACCGTTTTTGGTGATGCCGCGATAGGTGTAAGTCACCGTGGTGCCGATGGCTGGTGGGTTTTTTCTGACGATGTCGCTGAAGCCGGTGCCAATACTGAATCGTTTTCCATTCGGCATACTCATGCGCAACGCGCCCATTTGGCCGGCAAACCTACCTTTGCCGGCGACCTGCCCGACCACCGTCGCTTCGGTGTCCTGCAATAATTTCATTTTAAGCAAAACATCACTGCGGCCCGTCACATATGGCGCATCGGCCAGGTGCAACATCAAGCCCTCGCCGCCACCAGCAACCACGCCGTCAAATTTACGCTTCAAGGTCGCCCTATCGGCGACACGAACTTGCTCAACCGCGATCAACTGCGGCCAATTTGCGTTGGCGACGATTTCGCGAATGCGTGCATATCGATCCGTGAACGACCCGACCCCCTCGGGATTTTCAAACACCATATATTTGATCTGTCGCCACTCGTCATCCAGCGGGGTTGACTTGCGCACGAAGCCTGATAGCTGGTCGAACGCATCGCGCTTGAGCCACATTTCTCCATCGAGCTTTTCAGCGGGTAATTTTGCCAGAAACCACGCAGGTGCGTTGACCGTGCGACCGCTGCGAAAGCGCAGGGTCTTGCCGTCCCAGATGGCGCGAACGCCATCGTATTTTTCACTCACCAAGTAGGCCGCAGGATCGACATTTTCAGCGAGCACGTTGGCCAGCAAAATATCTGCCGGTGGGCCCGCGTTGGCGCTGCCTGCCACCGCCAACAACAGAAGCCAGCCTGACAAATAGTGTGCTATTCGGGAATGGCGCTGTTTTAGGTGCATGGCATTATCGGGGCACACCAACTGAGAAGCGCTATATCGGTGGACGAGGCTGGCTGGACGGCAGGTGGGCGATGGCACCTTTGCACATTACGCTGCCGGGTGAAGGCTGACCGGTTGGCGAACCACCAAGAGGCTCTTTTGAGATGGCGAACACCAGACCGCCCGAGAGGCGTTCGTCCATCCCGGCCAGCGCCAGTTTGGTTTCGCCGGTGCTGTTAATAACCCCTAGCGAACGCGGCGCGCCGACTTTTGGTACCACCCATAATTCCAGCGCCATGCCGTTCAAAGTGTGCCATGGTGCCACCATTTTCACTATCAGCATGCCCGGCTTCGGCTGTTCGATAAAAGCGCGCGCTACGTTGTTATCCTCAGCAAGCACTGCCGTCAGCATCGGGCTTTGATCGACCGGTTTCAGCACCAGCATGACCGCCAGTAATGCGGCAGCCACACCGCTCGCTCCCATGCCGAGGTTGCGCCAGAAGGCAATGCTTTCCCACAAACCTGAAGGCTTACTTTCAACCGCGCCGACCGCGTTTAATCCAGCAATACGCGCTTCAATATTTTTCCACACGCGCCCATGCGGCGTAACTGGCCGAAGACGATCATTGAGCGGCATCAGATGCGATTCCCATTGTGCCACGGCGGCGCGCAAGGCGGCATCGCGCTTTAAATAGTCTTCAAAGCGGCGTCGCGCGCCACCTTTTAAGCTGCCAAGCACGTATTCCGATGCAAGCCTCGAGCGCAGTTCTGGATCGCCAAGCTTCATGATTCGAGGCACCCCTTTAACTTCAGCAATCCGCGCCGAATATGTGTTTTCACTGTTCCTAGCGGTTTGCCGAGATGGCTGGCGACCTCGGAGTGTGAAAGCCCTTGAAAAAAAGCCAGCGAAATCGTTTGCTGCTGCTCGCCCTCAAGCCCCTTCATGCATTGCTCAATTTGTGCCTGGTCGCGCCGGGCGGTCAACTGCTCATCCGGCCCAGGCCGCTCGTCTTCCATGTTGGACGCATAGAAATCATCCTCATCCTGCACTTCCGCAAAGGGGCGACGCACAATATCGAGACTGCGATTACGCACGATCGCCGTCATCCAGGTCATGGGTGCGGATTTTCCAGCAGCGTATTTAGTGGCGTTATTCCAGATATTCACAAAGCTATCCTGCAAAACCTCTTCGGCAATATGCCTCTCTTTCAATATACGAAGTGAGACCGCAAACAGTTTCGATTTTGTAGCTTCGTATAAATCGGCGAAGGCTGCGCGATTGCCCAACCCCGCTTGCGCCAATAGCGTCGCGAGTTGTTCGTTGAGTGAATTTGGATTCGAAGCAG
>JAYVKG010000008.1:0-10046 GCA_043768625.1 Betaproteobacteria bacterium | reverse complement strand
TGCTGTGACAGACGAAATCCGCAAGAAATTGCCGTCCCTGGAGAAATTTTTGCCACCGATCACAAAATAGCGCTTCGCGGCATCGGCCGATGGCTCAATTTGCAAAAAGCCGACAATCTTGTTGCAAAAATGCCACAGATGCCCGAAAACCCGCATAATCTATTGACGCTACGGGTAGAATTTATTACTCTTTTTCGACGCAGTTTACATCTCATGTTTTACTTTAAGTATTACCGAGAAGAAGCGGATTAATCGTGCAATTTAAGTTTTCAGCTTTGATATTTTTTGCCGTCGTCGCGGTCGTGAATCTAAGCAGTTGTGGGACGATGGAACGCGTACAATCGACTGCAACTGCTGAGATGGACGCAGACGCGGTATCGAAGCTGGTTACGGGGCGGGCGCAACAACGCTGGAACGCGTTGCTAAAGCGCGATTTGGATGTGGCGTACCAGTTAATCAGTCCTGCGGGACGTTCTTTGATGTCACTGGAAGACTATCGCCCCCGGGTGAATACCGGATTTTGGCGAGGTGCCAAGGTAACACAGGCGGTTTGTGCGGCAGAAACTTGCGAAGTAACGGTGATGGTGGACATGGTCGTGGAGCATGTTAAGTTCACTAATCCCATCAAGGAAACGTGGATTTTGGATGCGGGCAAGTGGTGGTTTGTGTACCAAGGCTGAGCGCGCGGCAAAATGTAGGTGTACGGTATACCAACAAAAAAGTTTGAAAATTGGGTTTAGCTGGTATAAACTTGTAGTGTTGTAGCTTCTAAAGTGATCACTTTAATATCTAAAAGGAGTATTTTAAAAAATGAATACGTTCAAAAAGAAATCTTTGCACGCAGCCGTTTTGGCGGGCTTGGGAGCGCTAGGCGCTGCCGGTACCGCTAATGCCGTGCATATCAACCCGGACGGTCTCGGGCAAGTTGTTATTTATCCGTATTACACGGTTCGCAATGGTAACGTCACGGCGATGTCGATCATCAACACGACGAGCCTGACCAAAGCCGTCAAAGTCCGCTATCTCGAAGGCAAAAATAGCCGTGAGGTGCTTGACTTTAACTTGTTCCTGTCCCCGCAAGACATGTGGACTGGCGTGATTCTCCCAACAGTAGATGGTGCCAAGCTTGAGACCGGCGACAATTCCTGCGTGACGCCATTCGATTTGTTTGGTAATGCCGCTGGCGCGCTTCGCGTCGACAGCTTGGGCTTGCCGATCAATTCATTCAAGAACTACCAGTACACTGGTGGCAACGTAGACAACCCAACTCTCAATACGCTTGATCGTACCCGCGAAGGCTACATTGAAGTAATCGAGATGGGCGTTGTCACCGATGCGACCGTGAAAGGCTTCACCACGCATAATTCAGCTGGCGTTCCCGCCAACTGTGCGGCTCTTGACAATTACGATGCTGCGTCGTTTGGCACCGCGCCTGCAACCGGCAGATTTCCGGCTGGCTTGACGTCGCCACAAGGTGGATTAACTGGCCGTGCCAGCTTGATCAACTCAGCTAACGGTACCAACTACACGTATGACGTTACCGTACTTGACGGCTGGTGGGCTCCTGTTTTGCCGGGCAGCGTACCGTATTCCGCTTCTGGCGTCACGACCCCGTCGATTTCGCTGCAAACCGGTATTGATACCGTCAGCAACGTGTTCGTGACCGGAAATCCTGCCATTGTCGGTGCGGGCGGTGCGGCTGGTGTAGTCCGTGCGGTATGGCCAACCTCGCGTGAAGCGGTGTCGTCGGTATTTATGCGCGATAGCATCATCAACGAATTTGTGACCGATGCTGGTACCGTTTCCAAGACCGATTGGGTCATCACCATGCCGACCAAACGCGATAACATTGGCGTTGGCACCGGTACTCCTAACCGTCCGTTCAGCAACAACTTCGCTAACGCTACCGCAACTGGTGCGTGCGATGCCTATACGCTTGGCATCTTCAATCGCGAAGAAGGCACTATCGGTACGACGCCTGGCGTAATTCTGCCGTCACCGCGTCCACCCGGTGTTTCAGCGCCAGGCCAAGTGCTGTGCTGGGAAGCGAACGTTCTGGAGTTTGGCCTGAGTGGTCTGTTGGGCTCGAACAATAACTTCCGTCTGCAACCTCCAGCTGACGCATTTGCGTCGACTGGTGCAACTACCACGGGTGCGGCATTTGCGACGGCTAGCCGTCGTGTATTGCAGGGCCCGAATGGCTGGGCTTTCCTGGGCTTTGGCGCAGTTGGTATCGCCACGCAGGCGCAGCAAAGCATGACGCCTACCAGCACATCGTTGAATGGTACGGCTGATCCAGTGCCACGTACTTTCTTCGGTCTGCCAGTGATCGGTGCGATGTTCCATAACTACACGAATTCAGGTGTTGCGTCTTCGTATGGTGGAGTCATCCCGCACAAATACACACGTAACATCCAGTAATACCGCAATGTCGGTGACGGCAAAGCAATAAAAAGGGGGCCGAAAGGCCCCCTTTTTCATATTGTGTGCTAAATTTAACAGAGCATTTTCACCCGTATGTGGGATCATAAGCGGGTAAAATACACCTACATAAGAATGAGGAGCATGTAAAAACGCTACCTCAACTACCCACCTCTAAAGGATATTCATGAACACTGCATCCCGAACGCGAATTTTCCTCGCCGCTTTAATTGTCTCCGCAGGTTTTGCAGCTGGTCCTGGCCAAGCGCAAACTACCACCGTCAACGGCGTTGCTTGTAGTTCTGCCAATGTCGTTTCGGTCACTTTCAGCGCCGGCGTACTTAACATCCAGACTGGCGGATGCGGTGGTGCGGTGGTGCCGCAGCCGGTATCTACATTGCCGCCCAGTATTACCGGGCTTTCCGTGGCCAGTGGCCCACCGGGCACGGCTATCACCATTACGGGCGCCAACCTCGGTGGTGCCACCGTTAGCATCGGCGGTGTTTCGGCAAACGCCGGGAACAACAGCGGCACGCAAATTTTCACCAATGTCCCAATCAACGCGACAGTTGGCGCTGGCAGCATTGTCGTTACCACCAGCGTCACGCCGGCTGCAACGATTGCTTTCGCCGTGACCACACCTCCTCCGGCCGCAGCGCCGTCAATCAGTTTGGTATCGCCAGTTTCGGCTCCGATAAATACCGTGGTTACCATCACAGGGACAGGGCTCACCGGTGCTGCAGTCACCATCGGGGGCGTTGCAGCTACCATTGGCGCGAGCAGCTCCACCTCAATTACAACCACGGTACCCGCAAATGCACCCCTAGCCGCCGGCAGCGTCGTTGTCACAACCAGCGCGGGCAGTGCATCTTCAGCCTTTACTGTTACGGCAGCAGCGGCCGGTCAAGATGTTTCCATTGACGGTATGACACTTCCCCAGAAATCCAAAAGCGCCTTCGCAATTCCGCCATTCCATGGTGGCTTGAACGGTGCTGGGTCGGAAGTAAATGCTTATGCGATGCCGCCGGCACGGTGCAACACAACACCAGCGCTTACACGCTCATGGCAACATAATATTGATCTTGATAACTACAAGTCACAGAATGCGTTTGATTTTTTTGTGATGCAAGCCAATGAGTCGCTGAGTTATAAATTCACGGTCGGCAACGTGGATGCAGCCGGTGGTTTTGTATATAACGACGGGGCCAACGCAGTGGTTCGCCCCACTTTCATCTCTATATCTACCGCACCATGTGATTTCGACGCCTCCAAACTGGTGCTTGGTGCCAACCGGGACTCCTGTTATCAAACCGGTCTTAACGGTAATAGCGTCAATTGGGCCAATATTTCAGGGCCACTGCCGAGCGCTTATTGTCGACTGCAGAAAGGCACCACCTACTACATGAATATTCGTTTCCAGGATGCACGTCCCGCATCCGTAGGCGGATCGCCGACCACCGATTCCTGCACCAGCGGAAACTGCGGCGGTATTATTCAGGTGCTTTAGTTACTACGTTGTGTACATTGCGGCCGGCAAATGCCGGCCGCAATACTTTTATCAGCTAATTTCAGATAGCCCATGAATCGCACGCTCGTCTTTGCCACAGCGCTGTTAAGCAGCGCAATAGTTACCGCTGTGTCCGGCGTTTGCGCCCAAACAGCCGTGAAGCCAGATACGGTGCTGGTGTCCAACGCCCGCGCCAAGGTCACCTACGAGGATTTGATTGCAGAATTGGAGCGATTGCCGGAAGAAAATCGGCTTGAATTCATGCTCAGTCCAAAGCGCGTGGCGACGGTCATTGAAAACATACTTATTAATAAAGTCATGGCAGCAGAGGCCAGGCAATCCGGCCTGCAAAATAATCCAAAGGCTGCAGCGGAAATCCGCAATCAGACCGAGAAAGTACTGGCAAAATACCGTCGCGAAGAAATCGAAGCAACCGTGCCCAAAATCGATTTGACGCCGCTCGCACGCGAGCTTTATCTTACGCGGCTCAAGAATTTCGAGAGACCTGCTGTCTATAGCAGTTGGCATACGCTGATTAAAACCAAGGCACGCACACACGACGCCGCTCTGGAGCTTGCCAGGACGGTCAAGGAAAAAGTAGACGCAGGTGAGCCGCTGGAGGCACTTGCGCGTCAGTACTCAGACGACGAATCCGTTACTATTAATGCCGGCTTTATTCGGCCTACGCCTTTGTCTTATCTGGACCGCGGTTTCGCCAACACGCTTGAAAAACTGAAGGTCAATGAATCTGCCATTGTCGAAACGGATTACGGCGTGCACGTCGTGCGTTTGATTAAAATGGTTCCGCGAAATCGCCCCACATTTGAAGATTTGAAGCCTGAAATGCTGGCGGAAGCAGAAAAAACCTACCAGCAGCGTAGCCTAGAAACCTACCTGAATAAACTTCGCAGCGACCCGACCATGAAAGTGGATTCGGAAGCCCTTGCTAGAACGCGGCCAAAATTGCCCGAGATTCCGCCACCGCCGCCGGATGCTGCGCCGGCCAGGTTACTCTAGTTGTATGTACTGAATTTTATTAAACCGAAACTTGCGGTCTGGTAGTTGCGTATCGCCCGGCTTCCAAACGCGTTTCAATAAGTGTCTGAGGCCCGATCTTGATCGCTACTGGTTCACAACCGCTGTTATTGCTGGTTCGGTTTACCGAGCGCGAAATACTGTCGCGGTTTGCTGGTAGTGCGTTTGGTCTGATTTGGGCGCTTGCAAATCCGTTGTTGCTGCTGGCGATTTATTCTTTTGTTTTCGGCCATCTGTTCCAACAACGCATGGGAGATCTGTCGGCTGATAGTTACATTGTGTTTCTCGCCCTCGCATTATGGCCCTGGATGATGTTTGCCGATGGCGTGATGCGTGCCCTTCAAAGTGTGCAGGCGAATGCGCCACTGGTAAAAAAAGTCGCATTTCCGCATTTGCTTTTGGTGCTGGCTGCCGTCAATAGTGTTTTCCTAGTGCATCTAGCAGGCTACATCGTGGTGCTGGTCATACTTGCCGCCACCGGCACTACGTTACACATTGCCGGGCTGCTCTCGGCAAGCCTTGCGATCAGTGTGCTTTACCTGCTCGCAGTCGGGGTCGGTGCATTGCTCGCCGCGCTGCAAACGCTGCTGCGTGACGTAGAGCAAGTGACCGCGCCCACGCTCATGATGCTGCAGTTTTTGACCCCGGTACTGTACCCGGTCACCGCGATTCCTGAAACCTATCGTCACTGGTTCGCCTTCAATCCGCTGACGGCGGTAATGCAGCAACTGCGTGATGGTTTTTTGCTCGGCTCTACGCCACAGCTTAGTGATTTGACGATGTTGATAGTCGCAGCCGCGGTGGCGACCGTCGGGATCAGTTTTTTTGTCCGGCTGTCACCTTATTTCGAGGACTTTCTTTAGCGGCCAGTGGAGCAAAAACGCGATGACCCATGGCCAGCATGGCGCGCACGTTGATGGCACCGACTCGCATATAATCCTGTGTCACCCCATTCCGACGCGAATTCGCCCGTCCCTGACCAATCTCCGCTAGCTGAATCGCCGTGTCTACCCCTGTTTCTGAACACCTCGTCCGCCTCAATCACGTCAGCAAAGACTATCCGATTATCCGTACCGGAGCAGGTCGGCTGCAAACCGTTTTTGAGTTGTTGACCGGGAGAGCGGTCCACGATTTTTATCGCGCCGTTGAAAATGTCAGTTTTGACATCCGCCGAGGGGAATCGTGGGGAATCATCGGTGAGAATGGCGCGGGCAAATCGACGCTGCTAAAAATTGTCGCTGGCGTGGTCAAGGCCTCGCATGGAACCATCACCGTCAATGGTCGAATCAGCGCATTGCTGGAACTGGGTACTGGCTTTCATCCTGAATATAGCGGACGCGATAATATTTTCCTGGCCTCAGCGTTGATGGGCCGGACCCGCGCCGAGACCCGCGCGCAATTGGACTCGATCCTGAGTTTTGCCGACATCGGCAGCCACATCGATCAATCCGTCAAGACGTACTCGTCAGGAATGGTGGTGCGATTGGGTTTCGCCGTCGCCACCGCATTGTCTCCGGATCTGCTGGTTACAGATGAGGTTCTCGCCGTTGGTGACGAATCGTTCCAAAAAAAATGCATGCGCTGGATGGAGGAGTTCCGCACGCGCGGCGGCACCTTGCTGTTGTGTTCGCACAGCATGTACCACGTGCAGTCGCTTTGCCAACAGACCATGTGGATTCACGATGGCAAGATGCGCATGCAGGGAGAATCATTCGCGGTGACACAGGCGTACCTTGCTCATCACGAAGCCAAGAATCGAAAAGACGTGCCCGCCCAGTCGCACTCCTCCAATATCAACGCGCCTTTCCCGATGCTTGCCGCACTGTGGATTGAAGACCACGCCGGCGGCTTGCGGGAACTGTTTGATATGTCGGAAGACATTTGTCTGTGCGGCACCTATCTGACGCCCGACGACCAGCCAACAGTGCTGATGGCGGGCATCATTCGTATGGACGGCACACCGGTATTTGGCACCTTTTCCAACGATTCCGGTTTTAGCGCAAATCGACTTGCGCCGCGCGTGTTTGGATTTCGTGTCGTGTTCCGACGCAACGCGCTGTTGCCCGGCATGTATCACTTTCGCGCCCACACGCTCGACGAACACGGGCTACGCATGTTCGACACCCGAGAGGTTGTTCTCACCATTCGCGGGCAGACGCGCGATCATGGCTTTGTGCGCCTCGAACACCAGTGGACCGCCGGCCACCAGGCGCCCGGCGAACGTGGAAGCTAGTCTTACGCCAGAGCTGCGTGCGCTCGCATCGGCGTCGTTTAAACATCAGGCCGCTGGGCGGTTTGTAGAAGCCGCGCAAGGATACCTGGCGGTCCTCTCACGGGTGCCCGATTTATGGTCGGCCTGTTACAACTTGGGTTTGGTCTATCAGCATTTGGGACGCATGCCGGAGGCGGCGGACATGTACCTGCGTGCCGTAAAGCTCAATCCGCGATTCGCCGAGGCTTACAACAATCTGGGCAATGTGCTCAAAGCACTCAAAAAAGACGCCGCCGCGATCGACGCCTATCAGCGCGCCATCAATTTGAACCCGCAACTTTCTGATGCAAGCTACAACCTCGCGATCATGTCGCAGGCGCGTGGTGAGCATACGCCGGCAATCGAGTTGTTTCGGCAGGCGGTGGCAGCGAACTCGTCGCATGGTGCCGCGTGGGATGCGCTTTATCGGGGATTGCTAGGACTCAAACGCCATGAAGAGGCCATCGACGTTTTTCTTGCTTGGGATCGCGCCATGCCGCCGAGCCCAGAACTGGTGGCGGCCGGCCTCGCGCTATGCCGGCCTATCGGCGATCACGCACTTGAGGCGCGCTATCTCGCGCTGGCGCTCAATTGGCCATTCGACGTGTTTGCGCCCGAACAATTCGCGCCGATCCTCGGCATGATCCAGTATTTTGACATCACCCGGGAGCAGCTTCTTGCCTGCTACCGCCGCTACGATGCGGCGGTTGACGCGCGCCGTCCGCTATTGATTCCGTTGTTGCCTCGCCGCGCAGCCGACAGCCGGCTGCGTATCGGCTACATGTCTGCGGATTTTCGCCGACATGTTATGGGTCGATGGATGCTGGAAATTATTTCCAGGCACGATCGCAGCCGCGTCAGCGTCTTTCTCATTTCGACGTGTCCGTCTCGTGAACACGACGCGATCACTGCCGCATTTCGTACTCATGTGGATGGTTTTGCCGACATCAGTGAAATGGACGACTTCGCCGCCGCCAAGAGCGTCGCTGAAGTCGATCTGGATATTTTGGTTGATCTTGCCGGACACACGATGGCAGCGCGTCCGGGAATCTATGCGCACCGTCCGGCCAGAACCATCGTCACACACCTTGGCTATCATGGATGCCTCGGACTCAGCGCTGTTGAATACAAGTTGACTGACCGTATCGCGGATCCGATTGACGCTGCCCGTTTCCAGATTGAGCGGCCTTTTGCGCTCGATGGTTGTGTGTTTCCGCTGGTGCGGGTGGCACCTATCGCTGCTGATCCGGCTGCGGTCGAAAAGTCAGCTCTTGAGGGGAAGTTTATCTTCGCCGCGTTCACCAATGTGCTTAAACTATCGGCCCGCTGCCTTGCGATTTGGCGGCGCGTGCTCGAGGCGCTGCCGGAAGCGGTGCTGTTGTTCTCGCCTGCATCTCCCGCGCAGCAGTCGGGCTACCTGCGATGCACGGCTGCGGCCGGCATCGACAGCGCGCGCGTCGCGTTTTTGGATATGCCCGGCACCGATCCGTTATCAAGGTCGCGCTATAAACGCGCGCACGCCGTGTTGGATACTTTTCCCTATGGCGGTGGTGATACCACACTGGCCGCGCTTGACATGGGCGTGCCGGTGGTCACGCTATTGGGGGAGCGCCATAGTGAACGCGTCGGCGCAAGCATTCTTACCCATCTGGGGCTTACCGACACTATCGCAAAAAATGCGCATGAATTCGTTGCGATTGCGGTCAAGCTTGCGCGCGATGCAACTTTCATGGCCCAAACAAGACAGCGCATACAGGCTGCATTGGCAACGACGGATGTTGCCGCATATACACGGACACTCGAACACGCTTTCGCCGAGATTGCATCCCGTAAGCCGGTGGATAAATCGATGACGCTCACCGCCCGTCAGTTTTTCCATTCCTTGCGTGAAGCCGTGCAACGCCACCGCAGCGCAAGCGACGACCAGACCCTTCACGCAGTCGCCGCCACCTATGCGGCATTGCGGACGGAGCAACCTGACTATTCGCCGCTGTTGCGCGTACAGGGCGAACTTGCACAGACCCTGGGCAATCGGCCACTCGCGACCGAGTGTGCGAGCGTATTGCTCCAGCAATTCCCGGGCGATCTTGATGCACGCCTGTCTTCGGCAGGATTTCTGATTGATGACGGCGCGCCGGCTGAAGCCCTTAGCCTACTTCCACCAGTCGCCGATGAGGGGGAAAGTGACGTCCGCGTGCTCAAGTTATACGTGCGCGCGCACGCCAAATTGGGACAATGGCAGACGGCGCTAAGCTATAGCGTAGCGGCTGTTGCCCGGGCACCGGCCGAAGTACAGGTGTTGTTTTGGCATGGTCTGGTGTTATCCCATACGGCTGACGCCGAATCGGCACTGACGTATCTCAATCGTGCGCTGATTCTCGCGCCCAACTATGTCGAAGCGGCGTATAACGCCGGGGTTATTCTTGGCGAACTCGGTAATAGCGGCGATGCCGAAACCGTATTTCGCCGCGCTGTTGCAGGTGCGAAGGGCCGCGAGGCAGTTACCGCCGGAATGTCCGCCCATCTGCGGCTACTGCAATTGCTGTGGTCGCAAGGCAGGATTGATGAATGGATAAGCGAAGGCCAGCGATTCGCGAACGCTTATCCGCACGCAGAAATGTCCTCGTTGATTGAATCGCGCATCGCGCGTTACCGTGGTGAACTTGAGCGCGAGGCGGACATTTTGTTGCCGCTGGCCGAAATGGCAACCGCATTGAAAAACGACGTCACCGCGCTGGCGCTGATTGGCGAGCTGCTGGCGACGTTGAGTTATCACGATGTCCCCGCACCTCTATTAGGACGCCTGACGGTACGATTTAGTGATGCTGCGCG
>JAYVKG010000007.1:0-6197 GCA_043768625.1 Betaproteobacteria bacterium | reverse complement strand
TAAGAAGCGGTCTTGGCATAGATTGGGCGCAGCAGGTTGAGCATCTGGACAATGCCTTTCGGCCGCAAATCAAAGTGCGTGGCGACCAATTCGGCGATTTTCTCGTCCGAAATCACGCCGGTGCCTTCGGTGTAGACCGTGATATTCATCGGCTTGGCGACCCCGATTGCGTAGGCAACCTGCACCTGACACTGACGCGCCAGGCCGGCCGCGACCACGTTTTTGGCCACGTAGCGCGCCGCGTAGGCGGCAGAACGATCGACTTTGGACGGATCCTTGCCGGAAAATGCGCCGCCGCCGTGCGGGCATGCGCCGCCGTAAGTGTCGACAATAATTTTTCGTCCGGTGAGGCCGCAATCCCCCTGCGGCCCGCCAATTACGAAGCGACCGGTCGGGTTCACCAGATAGCGCGTGTTCTTCAGCCATTCTTTCGGCAGCACCGGCTTAATAATGGTTTCGATCACCGCTTCGTGTATCTCTTTTTGATCGATCTCAGGTGCGTGCTGGGTGGAAAGCACCACCGTATCAACCGAATGCGGCTTGCCATCAACGTAGCGCATCGTGACCTGCGATTTGGCGTCGGGCCGCAGCCAGGGCAGGCGTCCATCGCGACGGATTTCCGCCTGGCGCTGCACCAGGCGATGCGCGTAATAAATCGGTGCGGGCATCAGCACGCTGGTTTCGTCACAAGCGTAGCCAAACATCAAGCCCTGATCGCCCGCCCCCTGGTCGAGGTCGTTGTCGTGCGCCCTGTCAACACCTTGTGCGATGTCCGGACTCTGCTTGTCATAGCAAACCATGACGGCACAGCCCTTGTAGTCGATACCGTAGTCGGCGTTATCGTAGCCGATGTGCTTGATGGTGTTGCGCGCGACACCGATGTAATCCACGTTGGCGGTGGTGGTAATTTCCCCCGCCAAAACCACCAGGCCGGTATTACATAGCGTCTCCGCGGCCACGCGGGATCGCGGGTCTTGGGCTAGAATCGCATCCAGAATGGCGTCTGAAATTTGGTCGGCCACTTTGTCCGGATGTCCTTCCGAAACAGATTCGGAAGTGAATAGAAAATCAGTCATTGGGTAACCCCTCAGTCAGTCAAAAAAATTGCCGCGCGGTCAGCTTGCGCGGCGTTGTAGTACGACACATTGATACGATACAACTGCAAAAAACAACATCTTGGATTTTAACAGAAAGTCAGACCTGGACCTAACGGCAAACCAAGTGCGAAGCGAGGATTTCAAGGATTTTTCGCCGTGATATGGCTGTTCCGCGCGCTTGGCAGCCTGCCCCTGTGGCTCAATCACCGTCTCGGATCTGCGCTCGGCTGGCTGGCATGGTGGCTGTCACCGCGCCATCGTCGCCTTACACGCGAAAATCTCGGGTTTTATGCGCAGAAAATAAAACTGATTGACACCAAACCGTTGCTGCGCGCGGTCATTTCCGAGCAGGGCAAGGGCATTTCCGAGCTTGCCGTGGCGTGGACGGCGGCACCCGAGCGCCTGTATGGCATGGTTCACGAATGCCTCGGCTGGCTACACGTAGAATCAGCACAGGCAGAGAAACGACCGATTATTCTGGTCACGCCCCACCTTGGCTGCTACGACATCGCCGGCCGTTATATAGCGGGCCGCATGCCGATCACTGCCTTGTATCGACCGCCGAAACAAAAGTGGCTCAATGCCATCATGCAACAGGGCCGGGTGCGCGCGGGGGCAACCACCGCCGCCGCGGGTGCCGGTGGCGTACGTACATTGTTGCGCGCGCTCAAAAGCGGCGGAAACATTGTGGTGCTGCCGGATCAGGTTCCCGGTGGCGGTGATGGTGCCTGGGTGGATTTTTTTGGGCACCCCGCTTACACCATGACCCTGTTACCCCGGCTGGCGGCAGCTGCCAATGCCGTCGTACTATTTTTCTTTGCAGAACGTTTAGCCAGCGGGCAGGGCTATCGCATTCACATCGAGGCCATGCCCGAAGCATTTTCCGCCGACCGCAAAATTGCCGCGCGACAGACCAGCCGCATGGTGGAAAAACTCATTTGCATGGCCCCGGCGCAATATTTGTGGAGCTATAACCGCTATAAACAACCAGCGGGCGCGCCGCCCCCGGAGGTATCCTGATGCGGCTGGTGCTGGTGTTGCTGTGGTGCCTGCGCTGGCTGCCGCCGGGCTGGGTACGTGCTTTGGCTCGGGGCCTTGGCACACTGCTGTTTCACTGGGGCAGAAAGCGCGTCACATTAACTAATCTCAAATTGTGCTTTCCGGCGATGACCGAGGCCGATCGTGAACGGATTGGCCGCGCCGTATTTCAAAATCTTGCACGCTCCACGCTGGAACTTGGTCGGGTCTGGTACAGCCCGCTGCCAGACGCGCTTGCCAACGTAAAGCTCATCGACCAACAGCACTTTGAACTCTGGCGCGGCATACAGCCGGTAATTGTGCTGGCTCCGCACTTCGTCGGGCTGGACCTCGGTGGCGCACGATTTTCACAGCAGTATCCGGAGGGTTTTTCGATGTACTCCGAGCAAAGGAATAAAGTGTTTGATCGAGCGTTGCGGCGCGCGCGCCAGCGCTTCAGCAATGCAACCCTGATTACCCGTCAGCAAGGCCTGCGTCCGGTGTTGAAAGCACTGAGGGAAAAGCGGGCCTTTTATTATTTGCCGGATATGGATTTCGGTGCAAAGGATGCCGTGTTTGTCGATTTTTTCGGGGTCAAAACGGCGACCGTAACGGCCCTTTCGCGGCTTGCGCAAATTACCGGTGCCAAGGTGATTCCGCTGGTGACACGGCAAACCGCTGACGGCTATGAAGCGCGTTTCTATCCGGCCTGGCAGGATTTTCCCAGCGGCGACGTGGTGGCAGACGCGCGGCGCCTGAATGCGTTTCTGGAACAACGCATTGCTGAAATGCCGGATCAGTATTTCTGGGTGCATAAACGTTTCAAAACCCGCCCACCGGGTGAACCTTCGCTTTACGGCTGAATTCCAGGTTGCTGCTAGAATACTTTATGGCGTTTTTTCACATCTTTATTCACGGCGAACATTTTCTGCTTAATCGCGGCGACAAAGACGAGTGGCTTGGTTTTTTCAAGAACGTTTATGTCGAGGCCGATAGCGCCGAAGAAGCCGAAGGATTCGCCGTTCAGCGGGTGGTGACGGACGCAGCGTTTCGACAATCAGTGAAAAACCCTGCCGCGCAACCGCCCACTCTCAGCATTGCCGAGACCAATGCGATCGAAAAAAATCCCGCCCTGACCGACAGTGATTTCCAGTATTTTCCGGACGATCCGCCACCCGTATAGCAGATGCGGCTCAAATTCACCAAGATGCACGGGCAGGGCAACGATTTTGTGATGCTCAACGGCATCGCACAAAAAATTTCCCTTTCAGCCGTGCAGATGCGGCGTCTCGCTGACCGCCACTTTGGCGTTGGCTGCGATCAAATTTTACTGGTCGAAGCGCCAACCCGTCCCGACACCGATTTTCGTTATCGCATTTTCAATGCCGACGGCGGCGAGGTGGAACAGTGCGGCAACGGCGCGCGTTGCTTTGCCCACTTCGTGCGCGATCAGGATTTGACCGACAAAACCGAACTGCGGGTGGAGACCCTGTCGGGCATCATTGAGCCGGCCATTGCGGCTGATGGCGCGGTCACCGTCAATATGGGTGTGCCGCGATTTTCCCCCGTCGATATTCCCTTCATCGCTGAAGCAGAAGCGTTGCAATACCCATTGGCTGTTGGCGGTGACATCCTGACCATTGGCGCGCTTTCGATGGGAAATCCGCACGCGGTTCAGGTGGTGGCAAATGTCGATTCCGTCCGCCCCGCTGAAGTCGGTCCGCTGATCGAGCATCACGCACGGTTCCCCAGGCGAGTCAACGCCGGATTCATGCAGGTGGTCTCACGCGACCACATACGACTGCGGGTGTGGGAGCGCGGCGCGGGCGAAACGCTGGCGTGCGGCACCGGTGCCTGTGCTGCTGTCGTCACCGGTATTCGCTGGGGCCTGCTGGATGAATGTGTGGCAGTCAGTGCGCGCGGCGGCGAACTCACGGTAAGATGGATGGGACGGGACGCAAAAGTTTTTATGTCCGGTACAACGGCAACGGTATACACCGGGCAGATTGACATTTTGTGACAGCTCTTTTGACTGTCACCGCGCGCGATTTAATTTTTAACGGGATGAACAAACAGTGTCGAATGCTTTGAACAGCGAACAGATCGCTGAATTTCTTCGGTCAAATCCGGATTTTTTTGAATCCAACGTCGACGTACTCCTGAATATCAATGTGAACCATCCGCATGGAGGACGCACCGTTTCAATTCCCGAACGGCAACTGATCGCGACCCGCGAAAAGGTCAAACTCCTCGAAGGCAAGTTATCCGAGCTGATCACATTCGGCCAGGAAAACGATGCGTTAAGTGAAAAAATCCACCGTCTCACCCTGGCCTTGATTAGCGGCGTTTCCGTGTCACAGTTAGTCGATACGCTCTATCTCGATCTGCTCGACAGTTTCCAGGTGCCGCACGTCGCCATTCGATTCTGGAATGTGGCATTAACCGAGGCGCCCGCGCCGGAATTCCAGCCGGTCGCGGTCGAACTGGTTCAGTTCGTTGACGCCATGACAGTGCCTTATTGCGGCAGTCACCCGGTTTACGAAACCAACCTGTGGTTTGGCGAACATGCGCCGCATTTGAAATCCTACGCATTGATACCACTAAAAAAGGGCGGGACTTTCGGCATGTTGCTGATGGCTTCGGAAAACGCGCAACGTTTTTACGCTGACATGGGCACCGTTTTCCTGAGCCGTATCGGCGACGTTTTCGCGCAATGTGTGGCGCGGCACCTAACCCTGGTCCGCACGCCGGCACGCGAGTGACGCAAGGTTCAGTACCACTGTGCACGCGGCCATTGTTCGCTATATTTCCTTTATTCGCCATCAGCGCCGGCTGTCACCCTTAACGGTCAAACATTATCAGCGCGACCTGGCGCTGCTGGAAAAACTGACCGACGGCAGCGCTGCCAATGACCACACCCTGACCGAACTTACCCACACCGATATACGCCGGTTCGCCGCGACCCTGCACGGTCGCGGCCTAGCGCCGCGCTCACTGGCACGGGTGCTGTCCGGCTGGCGCAGTTTTTTTGGTTACGCGTTACGGCTGCAGCTGACGGCGGCAAACCCGGTCGATGGTATTCGCCCGCCCAAAGCGACCAAGTATCTGCCGGCCACGCTGTCACCTGATGAAGCGGTTCGGTTGGTGAGCTTTGCCGACGATACCGCCGATGGCATTCGCGACCGTGCTATTTTCGAGCTGCTCTATTCTTCGGGGCTGCGCGTTTCTGAAGTGACCAATCTGGATATCGGCGCAATAGATTTTTCGTTGCATGAGGTGCGGGTCACCGGCAAGGGCGATAAAACGCGCATTGTTCCGGTCGGCGAGCACGCCATCGTTGCGCTGACACGCTGGCTCGGCACCAGAGCGGGCGTGAAAGGTCACGACACGGCCGCCTTGTTTCTCGGCAAGCGCGGCAAACGACTTTCCCCGCGCGTGGTGCAAACCCATATTAAAACCTGGGCTACCAAGCAGGGCCTCACCATTGATCCGCACCCGCACATGTTGCGGCACTCGTTCGCGTCCCACTTGCTGCAATCCTCCAGCGACTTGCGCGCAGTGCAGGAAATGCTGGGACATGCCAGTATTGCCTCGACACAGGTCTATACACATCTGGATTTTCAGCACCTGGCGAAGGTATATGACACCGCGCATCCAAGGGCCAAGAGAAAAAAATGAAAAAACTGCTGCGCGGGAGTTTCTGGTTTGTCATCGCGGTATTCGCCTTGGCCCTGGCAATTCTCATCGCCGGATACTTCGCCATGCGCGCAAGCCTGGCGTCACTCGACGGTAATATTGCAGCCGCCGGTTTCAAGTCGCCCGTTACCGTCTCCCGCGACAGCCTGGGTACGGTCAGCATCAGCGCACGCGACGCCCTCGATGCGATGCGCGCGTTGGGCTACATACACGCACAGGAGCGATTCTTCGAGATGGATCTGGCGCGCCGTTCGGCTTCAGGCGAATTATCGGCGCTGCTCGGTGACGCGACCATCAAGATCGACAAAGACAAGCGTCCCCACCGCCTGCGTGCGCGCATGACGGCGCAATGGCAGCTGCTTTCCGTTGAGGATCGTGCCTGGCTAA
>JAYVKG010000006.1:0-12128 GCA_043768625.1 Betaproteobacteria bacterium | reverse complement strand
GGATCGTATCGAAGTTGCTGCCGACAGTAGTGATGCTGACCGGGCCGGTTATCGGCGCTGTCCACGACCACCATTGCGAGTGTCCACCGACGTTTCCTAGAATAGATGGCTCGCCGGTTTCACGCGTCGCGTTTACGCTGTAATCGGTCACGTTGACCGTACCACCGGACAAAGTCAGCCGGTCGATGAAATTATCATTGCCCGGCTTGGTAAAGTTGAATTGATAATAGCCCGACGCCCCATTGTAGCCGTCGACTGCAAAACTGTACACGGTACCGGCCACCGCGTAAAACGTCAGCGTACTCTGGAGCGAGCCAATGTAGTCATCGTCGTGCGCAACCTGCGTCAGTGCATTGACCGAGGTGCCGGTATAGACATCGAGCAGCGTATCGAAATTGCTACCGGCCAAACTCAGCCGCCAAGCTCCCGTCGACGGCGCAGTCCACGTCCACCACACCGAATGGGCACCACTAACACCGTGGCTGGGCTCGCCCGTTTCGAGCGTGGCACCGATGTTGTAGCCGGATCCTGAAGGAAAAAACGGATTGATGACGGTGCGATTGGCGAAATCGTCGTTGGTGAGCGCGTAGAAATTTGCATAGACAGTTGTCCCTCCGGTTAGTGTGAATGAATACGGACTGGTGCTCTGTCCACCGATGCCGACGAGAACGGATCCTGCATTCGCCGTAGCGGTCAGCGTAACGGCACTATTGGTTGGCAAATTGGCAGTACAGGTACCACCGCAACTGATGCCAGCCGGTGCAGAGCTGACCGTGCCGCTGCCGGTACCCAGTGGTATCACGGTCAGAGTTTGTAGCGGCTGGTTTAAGTTGAGCGTGATGGAGCCGGTTGCGCTGGAAAAGCCATCAACTGCGATTTGGTAGGTGGTTCCTGCGACTGCGGTAAACGTTACGGAACTCTGACGGTTGGAGGCACCGTTAATGTCGTCGTTCGCCGCGATTTGGGTGAGTGCGTTGACTGCGGAACCGATGTAAACCCCCAGAAGCGTATCGAAGTTACTGCCAATCGTATCGATGGTGACGGGTGTACTCGACGATGCCGTCCACGTCCACCAAACAGAATGTCCGCCGGTATTTAAGGCATGGTTGGGCTCACCCGCCTCCTTGGTTGCGGTGGTGTTCGAACCGGTCGTCGACACGATTCCGCCATTGAGCGCAATGCGGTTTGCAAAATTATCATTCGGTGCTGGCGCGGCGGCGATGCTGAGATTGACTGTGCGCGTGTTGGTTGAGCCTCCCGCACGCACTGCGCGATAGGTAAAACTGTCTGCACCGGTTTGTCCAGCGGACGGGGTGTACGTCGCCGTGGTGCCCGAGTATGAAACGCTGCCCTTGGACGGGCCGCTGACGGTCTGCAATCCGGTGAGGCTTCCGTATGTAGTACCGAGCGCGATGTTTGGAATAATGAAAGCGCTGGCGGTTTGATACGCGACTGCCTGGGTGCCCAGATCTGTGAACAGTGTTGCCAGATACGCCGCGATGTCGGCATAATTTTGCGCTGTGCCGCCCGTCCCGCCCATGCCCTGGGTATTGGCATAAGCGATGTGTCCGCCAGCATTGATCGCGTTGAAACGGGGGGCCGAAGCGGCAATGTGGCAGGAGTGGCAATTGAAGGTGCTATTGAAAAGTGTATTGCCGGTCGCGCTGGTTCCTGATGTGGTCTGTGCCGTTGCAGGCGATTGCAGCAGCAATATCGCCACTGCAACAAGCAGCGGGAACAATCGGCTGCAGATCCATGCCGGACGAACCGGACGCAAACGCGTTATTGAGAAAATGCGTGGCATTTTTTCACCTCCCCCTAGACCAACAAACCCGCGCCAACTCCAACACTGGCGAGTCTTTCCAGCTATTTTTGCCCTGTGATCCCCACCAAAGCTGGTTCAGCTTTACAGCTTGCATAGCCTCGATGCGCAGCGCAACCATGCAAGTTATAACCTGATAATTTTAGTCTTTGATCCACATCAAAAAAAGGAAATTTCGCACCCAGGCGTACCGCAATCGGGGGATGTAACAATGGCAGGCTAATCAGCGAGATGGAATGAGGATGGGCGGGCTTTTTCAGGAACTTTTGGCCTGTGAGCCGCACTGGTGCTGGAGTTTGCCCAAATTTTCTATGCGGCGAGCTTTTGCGCCACACCCGCCAGCCGTTTGCCCAACGCAAACGCGAGCTGCTTTTCGCAGTCACTCACCGCGCGATCATTGGCGGCTCCCGCAACGTGGCTGGCGCCGTAGGGCGTGCCGCCATCAACGGTGGTGGTGAGAGCTGCTTCGCCATAGGGGATGCCGACGATGAGCATGCCGTGGTGCAGCAACGGCAACATCATTGACAGCAGGGTTGATTCATTGCCGCCGTGCATGGTCGAGGTGGAGGTGAATACGCAGGCGGGTTTGCCGGTCAGCGTGCCGCGCATCCATTCGCCGCCGGTGCCGTCGAGAAAATATTTTAGCGGCGCCGCCATGTTGCCGAAGCGGGTGGGGGAGCCCATTGCCATCCCCACACATTCGGCAAGATCATTTGCGGTAACGTAGGGTGCACCTTCGGCTGGAATGCCGGGCGACGCGACCGTCGTGACCGCCGCGACTTTGGGTACCGTGCGCACCCGTGCCGCCATGCCTGGCACACTGTCGACCCCGCGGGCAAGGTGGCGGGCCAGTTCCCGTACCGAGCCGGAATGGGAGTAAAACAGCACCAAAATATCCGCCATATCGATTCCTCAAAATGAATCGGTATTATACGTAGCGCAATCTGATCGCCCGATGAAAAACACGCTCTCCAACCTGTTGCAATACCTTCGCTTTGTCGCCCGTCGTTTCGTTGAGGATCGGTGCTCCATGGTGGCCGGCAGCCTCACCTACACCACACTGCTGGCGCTGGTGCCGTTGTTTGGCGTCACGCTTGCCTTCACGGCGCGGGTGCCGCTGGTGCGCGATTTCATTCTCGACGTGAAGGGTTTCGTGCTGAAAAATTTCCTGCCCGATGTTGCGGGCCGCATGGTCGGTGTCTACATGGAGCAATTCGCGCAGAACGCGGCGCGGCTTACGCTGATCGGCCTGGTTGTTATTCTGATCACGGCGATCGCACTGATGTTTACGATTGACGGCGCATTCAATGCGATCTGGCGCACCCGGCACCGGCGCGCCTGGTGGAAGCGGCTCGCGGCCTATTTGTCGTTGCTGACCTTCGGCCCGCTGCTGATCGGCGCAAGCCTGTCGATGACCTCTTATGTGGTCCACTGGACCCGCACCTTCGGTCAGGCGCTGCCGCTGCGCGAAGAATGGTTGTTGAAGGTCATTCCGTTCGGGCTTACCGCGCTGGCGCTGGTGCTGGCCTATCGGGTAGTGCCCAATCGTTACGTGCCGCTGCGCCATGCCATCGTTGCGGGCATATCTGCCGCCGTGCTGTTCGAGCTGGTGAAGCATTTGTTTGTGGCCTACATGGTGCGGGTTCCCACCTACAACATGGTGTACGGTGCCTTCGCCAGCGTGCCGATTTTTCTGCTGTGGTTGTTTTGCTGCTGGACGGTGGCGCTGATCGGCGCAGAAGTGGCGGCTACGCTGTCGTATTTCGGCCATCTGGGAGATGCCGCAGCATCGTCGTCTGCGCTTGGATTAGCCCCGTCGATGCGGGTCGGCAAGGCGAAACAAATTGTCGACGCGCTGGCGTCGAGTCCGCGCCCGCTTGACTTCAAGGCGCTTCGCTTGCGGGCACCCATGCCCATCGATGTCGCCGAGGACACGTTGCACGACCTGGTCGGCGCGAACATGGTGGTGCGCACCCGGCTTGGGCATTTCGCGCTGATCGGCGCGCGTGACGAAATTCGCGATGAAGATCTGCGCGCGGCAGTCGGGGCGGATTAACCCCTGCACCGGTTAAGAAATTTGAAACTGGAATAGATCAAATCGCGAGGTGCGCTCGATCAAGGTGGTGGCACGCACGATGGTGATCTCGGTGCGGTCGAGGAGTTCGAATTCGCGCAGGTCAGCAAAGGTGTCGGTCATCGATAGCACCGTGTCATTGTCCCAGTCGGGCGTGGCATTTTGCAGCACCAGCGCGGGCATCGGCTTGTTGCCATTGCCGATGGTGGGTTTGATGGTAATGCTTGCCGCCGCCGGCGAAATCAGCTCCACACCGAATTCGAGCGCGTTGCCTTCGAGCAAGGTCAGCCAGCGCACCACCCCGACATTCCAGCTGCGTCCGCCGATGAAGCGCACGCCAACGATTTCACCCACCGTGACGCCGACCTTGCCGTCGGCTTCACGGTAAAGGCGCAGGCCGTTGGCGCTCTGGTTAAGTACGTGCCATTCCTCCACGCCAATCATCTGCGACATCGGATCCTGGGGGATCTTCAGTAGCGGAATGGTATCGCCGTCGCGAATGGCTCTTGCGTCTGCCTCCGGCTCTTCCCGGCTTGCCGACTCGGTAAAGTAGGCGATGGCTTTGATGCCGCTGCAAAGCGCGACCGAAGAATCCGCCGGATTGCGGCGGAACTGCCGCTTGGGCGGGTCACCCCACAGGCGAATGAGCCGTTGTTGCAGGTCGGCCATGTCGTGCGTGGCGCGGCTTTTGGCCACCCCACTGGCAGCGGCCCCGTTCTGCGCCCGCATGCGCTGCTGCAATTTATCAACCAGCCGGGTCGGATCGATAAGACGCAATACCTGTCCCGAGGGTGGCGGCAGGCCCTGAACCAGCACTTTGGGCGGCTGATCACTGTCGAGCGCGACAACAAAAAGTCGCTGCAGGTTGAGCCCGTCGTTGCTGGTGCGGATATCCACCAGCCCGCGGTTCTGCCGCAGGGTCTCCTGCACCCGGTCGACTTCCTTGAACATCAAACGATAAGGGTCTGCCAGCGAAATCATCAGCGCATCCGTGTAAAGATCCTGGATGGTGGATTTGGTTTCAACGTCACCCATCTCGGCCAGCATGCCCTGTTCGCCAGCATGCTGGAACAGCGAGTGCAGTTCCTGCCAGACACCGGCTTGACATGGATGGTAAGTTTTGTAGCTTTGCAATAACTGCGACTGCAGGTAAAACATCGCCCAATAGATCGGCTCCGGCAGCGGTTTTTTGCTGTTGAACAAACCCAGCTTGCCGGGTTTTTCCAGCAAAAAAATCTTGAATGTCGTCGCGCACTGCACGCGCAGATCGCGCGCCAGATCAAACGCCTCGCGCTGTTTGGCCGGCAGCGGCAGCACACTGTAGGCGTAGATGGCTTCCAGTTCATCGAGCAACACGGCGATGACGGGCTGGTAAATATCGACCAGTGCAACACGTTCCGCGCCAGACATCTTGCCGTTGTTGAGCGCTTCGATATTTTGTGCCACCATCCGCGCCGCTTCAAAGGTCTTGGTGAGGGGCAGTGACTCGATCCAGGCGCGGGCTTTTTTCGGGTTGGTCTCGATTTCTCTGGGTAATGCGCTCGTCGAAACCGGTACTGAAAGGCTTAACGGCATGAATCCCCCGTGAATTTTATGGATGCGACGATGTCAACGGAGTACTGGCTGTCATCGGCACAATAGCCTCGAAGCCCCGTATTATCCTGGAATAATTTTAACAGGGACCATCATGCGCTTTTTCTTGTCCGCCTCCCGAATCCACCTCTCGTTGATGTATCTAGCGCTTCTCGCTTTTTCGGCAATAAATGTATCCGCCTTTGAATTGAAAGACACCACCGGTCAACCGCAACGGCTGGCCGACCTGAAGGGCAAATGGGTGGTGGTCAATTTCTGGGCGACCTGGTGCGCGCCGTGCGTGAAAGAGATTCCCGACATCGCCGCGTTTGCAAAAAACCAGGGTGACAAAGTGCGGGTGGTCGGGGTGGCGCTCGACTGGATCGACGGCGACAAGCCGACCGAGGCCGACGACCGCAAGATCAAGGCCTTCGCCAAGAAAGTGGGCCACACTTATCCGCTGGTGCTGGGCAACAATGCGACCGAAAAATTCTTCGGCAAAGTCAAGGGACTACCGAAGACAATTATTTACAGTCCCGATGGCAAAGTTGCGTTTGAGAAGACCGGCCCGGTGACGAAGGAATTGCTTTCGCGCGTCGTGCGCGGCGAGAAAATTTAGCGGGCTTCCACAACGCTACAAGTCCGACGTTATTGGTGAAGCCGCAGCCGCGACAGACGGCGCCCCGATGCCGGTGTGATTCGTGGGAAAACCGCTGACCACAGCCTTTTAATTGCGCTGTGTGGGACATAGGGCAAAAAAAAGCCCGCACGTAGCGGGCTTGATTAAATGCAGAATACGCTTACGTGTTAGCGCGATTGCCTGTTTTGCGGCGTATTGCGGCCAAGCCGAAAAGACCGAGGCCCAACAAAGTAAGGGACGCTGGTTCCGGAACATGGGTCAATCGGAAAGAAGCAGATTCGAGAGGGTTATATCCGGTACTTGCTTGCCATTGAGCATATGTATAAGCGCCAGGGCCGGTACCCCAAATGTTTACCTCGGCGCCGGAGGACGTAAGAAACAACAATCCGCTGATAAGTAGCATCGGGTCGGCGGATGGCAGCAACTGGTTGTCGTAACCAAATCTTCCCGATGGAGAATTCGATCTAACTGTCCCTGCGGGATTAAAAAATAGTGTCAAATCGTATGTATTGCTGCCAATGGTTTGCGTTCCTGAGCCACTGATTGCGGTATACGATCCGTCGGGGTTTAAAATCGCATTCAGGTCGCCGCTTCCAGTTGCGTGAGGCGAAGAAAAACTGAACGTGAACGCTGTCGCTGCCGCCTGACCCATGCCAAAGGTAAATGCGGTCATTGCTACGCCGACCGCCGCCGACAGCCTCAAGAATTTCGACAAATTCATTTTTATCTCCCAGTGATGCCGCGCAATACGGCCATGAACAGACAGGTGCAATTTACGTGCCTGCGTAATAATCATGTTTATAATTAGATGGTTAAATAAAATGCGGAAATCCAGAAAGTTCGATGTGTAAATAATTTCGACAGTTATGCTGAACAAACCAAGCATCCACCGGACTAAGGCCATTGTTACCCGGAAATGCGCGTCGATGCTGCTTTTACGGCGTTTCACCTACGCTGATGTTAGTCGGGCAATTTTACTTTTCACCAAGTGCGCAATGACTGGTACGGGTACCACAGTCGCTTTCTCATCGCGCCGATGCTGATACTCGACGTTGTTGTCTTTCAGTCCGCGGTCGCCAACCGTAATGCGGTGCGGCACGCCGATCAGCTCCCAGTCCGCGAACATCACGCCGGGGCGCTCGCCGCGATCGTCAAGCACCACATCAATGCCCGCGTCAATAAGCTCAGCGTGGAGCCGGTCGGCGGCGGCCCTGACGGCTTCATTGCGGTCGTAACCCAGCGGACAGATCACCACTTCAAACGGGGCGATTGCATCCGGCCAGATGATGCCTTTGTCATCGTGATGCTGCTCGATCGCGGCACCCAGCAGTCGCGTTACACCGATGCCGTAGCAGCCCATTTCCATCAGCTGAGGCTTGCCATTTTCGTCAAGAAAAGTCGCCTTCATCGGCGCGGAATAGACGGTGCCGAGATAAAACACATGTCCCACTTCGATACCGCGTTGAATCGCCAGCACGCCGTTGCCGTCGGGCGACGGATCTCCCGCGACCACGTTACGAATATCAACAACGCCGGCCGGCGACGGCAATGCCAGATCGCGGCCCCAGTTGACGCCAGTGTAGTGAAAGTGTTCGTCGTTGGCACCGGTGACAAAATCGCTCATGTTGGCGACCGTGCGGTCGACGATGAGATGCAGCGGTTTTTTCAAACCGAGCGGCCCCAGGTAGCCCGGCTTGCAGCCGAAATGGTCGACGATTTCGTTTTCCGTGGCAAACCGAAAGCCCTTGTCGAGCCCGGCCACTTTACCGGCCTTGATTTCGTTCAGATCATGATCGCCACGCAACAGCAACAGCCAGATTTCGGCTGCCATTGGGTTGCCTTGCGCGTCGAACTTTTCGGTGGCCAGGACGATCGATTTCACCGTCTGGGTGAGCGGCAGATCAAGTAACGCCGCCACCTCTTCGCATTTGGCTTTGCCGGGGGTCGGCGTTTTTACCATCGCTTGTGCGGGCGGTTTAATGGCGGTGAGCAGCGGCATCGCTTCTGCCAATTCGATGTTGGCGGCGTAATCGGACTGCGGGCAATAGGCGATCGCGTCTTCGCCGGTAGCGGCGATGACCTGAAACTCGTGCGAACGCGAGCCACCAATTGCGCCCGTATCGGCTTTGACCGCACGGAAGGTAAGGCCCATGCGCGTGAAAGTGCGATGGTAAGCCGCGAACATGGCATCGTAGCTCTTGCCGGCGCCGGCCTCGTCGCGATCAAAGGAATACGCATCTTTCATGGTGAATTCACGGCCCCGCATCACACCGAATCGTGGCCGTCGTTCGTCGCGGAATTTGGTCTGGATGTGATAAAAATTCACCGGCAATTGCCGGTAGCTTTTAATTTCATTGCGCGCGATATCGGTGATTGCCTCCTCGGACGTCGGCTGGACGATGAAATCGCGCCCGTGCCGGTCTTTGATGCGCATCAGCTCCGGGCCGTACTTCTGCCACCGATTGGTTTCCATCCATAGTTCCGCAGGCTGGATGACCGGCATGAGTAGCTCTACTGCACCGGCTGCGTTCATTTCCTCGCGAATGATTTTTTCGATCTTGCGGATCGAGCGAAGACCCATCGGCAGGTAGGTATAGATACCCGCCGCCAGTTTTTTGATCATGCCCGCGCGCAACATCAGTTTTTGTGAAACCACCTCGGCGTCGGCCGGCGCTTCGCGCAGCGTGGATAAAAAAAAGTTAGATAAACGCATGATTTATAATCAATTTTTATAAATGTTTTGGAGAGTAGCCGGATATTTTACACGGCCGGATCGTGACCATTCGAACTTTATGGCTGGTCACATATCACAATTTGTGAAAGAATTACTTTAACTTTTGAATTGGAAGGGCTTGGGCCATGATTGACCGAGACGGTTATCGCCCAAACGTCGCCATCGTCCTTTGCAATGCGAAGAACGAGGTGTTTTGGGGCAAGCGCATCAAGGAGCACGCGTGGCAGTTCCCGCAGGGGGGGATAAAGGTAAACGAAAGCCCTGAAGACGCGATGTTTCGCGAGCTCGAGGAAGAAACGGGCTTACTGCGCGAGCACGTGCGTATTTTGGGTCGCACCAAAGGCTGGCTGCACTACAACGTGCCCACCCATTGGGTGAAGCGTGAATGGCGCGGTACTTACAAAGGGCAGAAACAGATCTGGTATTTGCTCAGATTGGTCGGCCGCGATCACGACATCCGGCTGCGGGCAAGCACGCATCCCGAGTTCGACGCCTGGCGCTGGCATGACTATTGGGTGCCGCTCGATTCGGTGATTGAATTCAAGCGCGATTCGTATAAAGAAGCGCTAAACCAACTGGTGCGCTTTCTGGAACCGGTGCCGCGAACCGGTAGCCGCCACCCACACTGGCGGTCGCACCAGAATAACCTTGCAGCGGCGCCAGCGGTCACCCAGGAAGTTATTATTCACCTCGATTAGCCCATGCGGTCTGCGCAAAAAGCAAGGGGCGCATTTGCGCCCCTTGCCAATTCGTCACCGCAACAGGTCAAAAGTTTCGAAGGCCCATCACGCTGGCAGAAATGGCACCGATCACTACCGCAATGACGATTGCGCAGACCACGATGACGATGGTGTAAGTCAGGGCTTTGTCGTCCGGTGCCTTCATCAATACCGGCAATCCGGTGTAAAGAAGATACAGGCTATATAAACCAAGCAAGCCGAGAATACTTAGGCCTGGAACCATTGAAAAGATGCCGGCGAGCCATGATGCGGTGGCCGAATAGATGGCAAGCTTGAGTGCCTGGTTCATGTTTTTGGTGCCACCGAAATTTACCGCCAGCGCATCGATGATTAGCGCCAGCACATAGACACCGCCCAGGGCGAGCGCGTAACTGATCACCATTGCCGCAATGCCTTGCACGATCGGCACCCGGAACGAAACGCCGAAAGCGCCATAGCCAATGATTGAGCCGCCAATGAAGCCTGCTACCGCCGGTATCGCCGCCAAGAGCATGGCGTAGGTGGTGTAAAGCGTTTTGGTGTTCGTGGTTTCGGTGTCGATGACCACCCATTCCTGCTTGGGTTGCAACAGGATATTTTTGACGCGGTCAACAAGGATCATTTGAGGTCTCGCAATGGGATTAAGAGACAAACCATAGCGTGATTGGCCAGTGCCGTCCAGCGGACTCTTCAGAGCAACACCAGATTATCGCGGTGAATCAATTCTGGCTCCGCGATATAGCCGAGTAGTGCTTCAATGGCGGTGGTCGGCTGGCGCATGATTTTTTGCGACTCAGTCGATGGGTAGTTGACCAATCCGCGGGCGATTTCAACCCCGTCAGTGGACAGGCAACTCACCACCGCGCCACGCTCGAAGCTACCGTTGACCGCCGTCACGCCGATCGGCAGCAGGCTTTTTCCACCCTGCATCAACGCGCGGGCTGCACCGGCGTCCAGCATGAATGATCCACTGGTTTTGAGGTGTCCAAGAAGCCAGGTTTTTTTCGCCTGCAGGCTCAAGGTGTCCGCCGACAAGCGCGTGCCAATCGATTCGCCATCGTGCAATCGCAGCAGCACATCGGTTTCACGGCCGTGCGCGATGATGGTGGTGGCACCGGAACGCGCGGCTTTTTTTGCGGCGCTCACTTTGGTCAACATGCCGCCACGTCCCAGCGACGACCCTGCGCCGCCCGCCATCGTATCAAGTGCCGGGTCACCGGCCTTGGCCTCCCTAATCAGCGTTGCCGCCGCGAACTTGCGCGGATCGGCACTGAACAGCCCCTGCTGATCGGTCAGGATGACAAGCGTATCGGCGTCGATGGCATTGCAGACCAATGCGGCCAGCGTATCGTTGTCACCAAATTTGATTTCGTCGGTGACGACGGTATCGTTTTCATTGATCACCGGGATCACGTTCAAAGCAAGCAGGGTGGTTAGTGTTGAGCGCGCATTCAGGTAACGCGTGCGGTCCGCCAGATCGTCGTGCGTCAGCAGTACCTGTGCGGTTTTCAATCGGTGTTCGCGAAAGGACGATTCGTATACCTGCACCAATCCCATCTGGCCGACGGCGGCGGCGGCCTGCAACTGATTCACCTGGTGCGGGCGGGTTTTCCAGCCGAGGCGTTGCATGCCTTCGGCGATGGCACCACTGGAGACCAGCAAAACTTCAACCCCGCGTTTGCTGAGGGCAGCGATTTGTGCAACCCAGACTTTGATCAGCGCGTGGTCGACACCTGCGCCGTGATTGGTAATCAGCGTGGAACCGATCTTGACCACCATGCGTCTGGCTTGGCGCGCCATCAGCGGCAAGCCCATTGGCAAACTCGTTGAGGGGCGCGGCTGTCAAACGCAAAAACCTTGGAGAGCCTCACCAATACTGGACTTTGCATACGATTTTACACAGCGTCGACGGCTGCGGCGGTGCGCACGGTATCGAGATGATCCATGATGGCGAAGGTCAATTCTTTGCAGCCATCGCTCTTCATCGCCGATATTGTGAAGTGCGGGCCCTTCCATTTCAGGCCTTTGATGATCGCTTTCACGCGTTTTTCGGCGTCCGGGGTTTCGACCAGGTCCACTTTGTTCAGCACCAGCCAGCGGGGTTTGTCGTACAGCGCCTGCTCATATTTTTTCAGTTCGTTAATGATTGCTTTGGCCTCTTTAACCGGATCGGTTTCCGGGTCGAACGGGGCGATATCAACCAGGTGCAACAACAGGTTTGTGCGTTGAAGGTGTTTAAGAAACTGGTGGCCCAATCCCGCGCCCTCGGCGGCCCCCTCAATCAAGCCGGGAACGTCGGCGATCACAAAACTGCGGTTATCGCTGACCCGTACCACCCCGAGATTGGGGTGCAAGGTGGTGAACGGATAGTCGGCCACCTTGGGACGGGCGGCAGACACCGCCCGGATGAAAGTCGATTTGCCGGCGTTGGGCATGCCGAGCAGCCCGACATCGGCGAGCACTTTCAATTCGAAATAAATTTCCCTGGTTTCGCCTTCGCCGCCCGGCGTGAATTGGCGCGGTGCGCGGTTGGTCGAGGATTTGAAATGCAGATTGCCCAGGCCGCC
>JAYVKG010000005.1:0-8651 GCA_043768625.1 Betaproteobacteria bacterium | reverse complement strand
TCTGGCATTATCGGTTCAATTTTTTCGGGTAAAAAAGATGTCAAGGAGGTGCTTGCGAAAAAGCTTCGGGAGGCGATTACCGCATGCGGAGCGGAGGTTCGCGTTGCGGGGAAATTGGGAGGTTTTTCTCATGCGTTAAAGTTGATGCTGGCATTTAGGGACTTGGCTGTTAAACATGGATATGAACCTAGTGACATGAATACCGCATTTGCTTTCATTGATATTAAAAAGAATTGATTTGGCTAAGTAATTCAGTCGTGAGTCTAGTTTTCTTGTGACGGGCTGCACTCAACAGTCCTCATACTCATAGAGAAATTGTATTCCAAAAGGGTTGCGAACGTATCTGCCGCATTGTCGTTTGCTGCTATTGCAGTGACGTTCAATGCCTATCTTCGCTTGTTTCGGTGCTTCATGATATCGCCGCTCTTGTGCTTGGCTGTTGCCGCGCGCTGTCGCCGGTCGTCAGCGTCTCTAGCGCGACTAACGACAAGCGCGGGCAACAGTTCCAAGAATTGGCCGCTGGTGTACCTCAATGGCGACAGGTCTAGGCGGGTGATTGTGTTGTCAGGCTCAGTGCGCTCGTAGCGCATTAGCGCAATTCCTTTTTTGTATAGTTGCGCCAATGGTACGCCGTCACCTTGATACGATTTCACATTTTCGTTGTTGATGTCGTGCCCGACCAGGCGGCAACGATATTCAAGTCCAACGCCACGGTCTGTAAGTTCCTGATTTGCTGTGCCTCGAAATGAATGAAAACTCTTAGTTCTGCCCGTCTTAACCTTGACGCGCTCCAAGTAAGCAGCAAATTTCTTTGACGCGGCGCCTGAAAGGATGCCGTGAGCATCTGGCACAAGATATGGAAAAACGCGCTGCGCATCGGGTAGCGCCTCTTTCACGTCTTTCAAATAATCAAAGAATCCCAGACCCACGATCACGTCATGAATTGGCACACGCCGAACGCCCGCCTCACTTTTCACGCCTTTGTCATCCAGCGTATTGATATCCGCGACGAGCACGCCATCTTTGCGATAAAAATCTGTCAGGTGAAGCTGGCAAAGCTCTTCTAGCCGCGCCCCTGTGTAGAGTGCCAGAATCGGTACCCAGAACCAATGCGGCTGCCCTAGGTTGTCATCGAGATAAGCCAACGAAGGCGCGCCACGCTCCTCAGCAGTTTTGAATCTTGCCTTGCCCCATTTGCGAGGTGGCGTCGGTGACAAAAAAATCCGCTTCAATTCTTCAAGCGTGAACCGCTCGTAGTTTTCAGCTCGCTTCTCTCGGTCACTTTTGTTCAGTTCGATCTGCCCGGCGGTGGGTAATTCCCCTTTTGGATAACTTAACCGACGAGCCGCCCATTTGAATAATCCTGACAAGGCCGAAATCTTGTTGTCTATCGTGGAGGTTCCTAATCCTTTTTCTATTTGGGCGGACTTGAAGGACACGATGTCACGGTCTAAAAGCTCGTGAAACCAAACGTCACCAACATGTTCGGCAAACTCATTTAGATTTGAGTGATATTTGGCAACCGTCTTGGAGTTCGGATGCTTGCCGAGACTTTCTTGATAGTACTTGGCAATAGCGGCAACAACGCGCAAGGGATTTTCAACCTGCGGCACGCCGCGAGGTGGCGCTGTGCTACTGCCTGCGGCGGGGTATTGCGCTGACTGCGCGATGGTGTCGTCAAGCCGTTTCAGTCCGCCAAATTTTGAGTTTGGCAAACCATATCGTCGCGTGACGATTTCTTCAAGGGCTTCCACGTCGCCGGGGATGCGTGGGTCAGCTCTGAACTTCGTCCCGTCAGGCGTCTCGACTTCAAGCTTGCGAATCGCTGGGTCAGATTTCAGTTTCTCAATGTCAACGTCTTTGGGAAACTTTCCTGCCATCTGACGCGCCTCATCAAGTATCGAACGAGCGATAGGGCCTAATTGATATGCCCAGTTCTTCGCAACTTTTGGATCTCGCGTCGCAAGAGATTTCTTTATCTCCGTGCGCCCTTCAAAGACTTGCCTAAGTGCTGCTGGAATGACTAGACGGAAATAAAAAATTCCGTGTCTTGACTGCTGGATATACGCTGGAAGTCTCATGGTCGCCTTATGGCTCACCACGGTGGACAACCTTCTCGGAAACTATATTCTAAGTGATTGAAAATGCTGAAAAAAACTCATTGGCGGAGAGGGTGGGATTCGAACCCACGGTACGGCATAACCGTACGCCGGATTTCGAGTCCGGTGCAATCGACCACTCTACCACCTCTCCTGGCGCAGCATTTAGCCAAGGCAGGATTATAGCGTTTCGAACGGCCCGCTACGCGATTACGTCAGGTTTGATGACCACGTCGAAAATTTATTCGCGCGCCGTGCGGCCGCATAAGCAGGGGATGTAGCCGGTTTGTTAGGCGGTTTTCTGGCAGCGGAAATCGGCTCACAGACTGGCTTTTGCGCCTGTGAGAGCTACGACCACATGCTACTGCACAGTAGACCGCGGCGCCCCCGATTGCCGTTACCACGCCTGATCGACTTCTAGGTAATTTAAAAACACCAGCAGTGACGCGGGCTACAGACCATTTGTGCCGCAAACTCCGCGTCAGCGCTAGTGATTTGCAAAATTTTCGGTGGTGTCGGGGGCAGCCGGTCTATTGATCGCCGGCACGGATTGCCATCCCATGTGCGCCATCAAAATCCGGCCGCCTGCGCAAATCAAGCGTAAACGGGTGCGCAGGATTTCGACCTTCGGCTCTTAATTCCATCGGCCCTGGGGTGTGGCCAATCTTTTGAAAGCGCGCCACGCGGCGTGCTTCTGCGGAAAACGCATTCACGGGAAAATCGTCGTAGCTTCGTCCACCGGGGTGGGTCACGTGGTATGTACAGCCACCCACTGATCGGCTGGCCCATGTGTCGACAATGTCGAATACTAAAGGAGCCTGGACACCAATTGTCGGGTGCAGTGCGGACGGAGGCGCCCACGCGCGGTAGCGCACCCCGGCGATGAATTCGCCGGGGGTGCCGGTGGGCGTCATGGGCAATACTCTGCCATTGCAGGTGATGGCGTGGCGCTGCTGCGTCATGCCGGTGACGCGCACCTGACAGCGCTCCAGCGATGAGTCAACATAGCGTGACATGCTGCTGCCCGCCATTTCTTCGCCGAGTACATGCCACGGCTCAATCGCTTGTCTAAGTTCCAGTTCGACGCCTTGGTAGGCAACGGTGCCGTAGCGCGGAAATCTAAACTCAATGAACGGCGCGAACCAGTCGAACCTGACGGGATACCCTGCGGCATCCAGATCGTCGACCACGCTTTTCATGTCAGCAGCGACAAAATAGGGAAGCATGAAACGGTCGTGCAGTTCGGTGCCCCAGCGAATTAAATTGCCGCGATAGGGTGTTTTCCAGAAGCGGGCGATCAGTGCTCGCAACAACAACATTTGCGTGAGGCTCATCTGCGGGTGCGGTGGCATTTCAAATGCCCGGAATTCGAGCAATCCCAAGCGACCGGTCGGGCCATCGGGCGAATAGAGCTTATCGATGGAAAATTCTGCCCGGTGGGTGTTGCCGGTGAGATCGACCAGGAAATGACGCAGCAACCGATCGACCACCCACGGCGTGTCGACTTCGCGCTTCTTTGCGGCAGTCAATTCGGCGTCCATTTGTTCGAACGCAATTTCGAGCTCATACAGCGAATCATGCCGCGCTTCGTCGACACGCGGGCTCTGCGACGTCGGGCCGATGAAACTACCTGAAAACAAATACGAAAGCGCGGGATGGTTTTGCCAGTACGTGATTAGACTGCGCAACACATCGGGACGGCGCAACAGCGGACTGTCTGCCGGCGTTACGCCGCCGACCGTAACGTGGTTGCCGCCACCGGTGCCGGTATGACGGCCATCAAGCATGAATTTTTCGGTGCCGAGCCGTGATAACCGTGCTTGCTGGTAAAGCGTGTTGGTGTTGGCAACCAAATCAGTCCAAGTGGATGCAGGATGAATGTTGACCTCGATTACCCCGGGATCCGGGGTAATGCCAAATTTCATGATGCGCTTATCGCCGGGCGGCGTGTAGCCCTCTAATCTGACCGGCAATCCCAGTGTCGACGCGCTCGCCTCGATGGCCGCCACCAGCGACAGGTAGTCCTCCAGCAACGCCAGCGGGGGCATGAAAATATACAAAATTTTGCCGCGCGACTCGACGCACAAGGCGGTCCGCACAATCTTCTCGGCGGCATCACCCTTTTTCAATTGCAGCGGCACTGGCTTGGCGGGCGCAGGCTTTGTGACTTTTGACTTTGATTCTGCCGCCAGCGCCTCTTGTTCCGCAAATGGATCCACCGGAATGATGATATCCACGTCCTCCGGCAACACCGTCGGCAGCGAACTCAGTGGCAGGCGAAAGCCGATAGGGGAATCACCTTCAGCCAGAAACAAGTGGCCGGCTTTCAATGGCCACAGGCTTGATGCCCAATCGCTGTCATCGCCCGGCTTAGCTCTTTCAATCGGTTTCAATGGCAGCACGTAGCCGACAGGTTCGCCAATCGTCCCGGTTAATTGCGCGATGAGTTTCTCGCGACCCGCCGCGTTTTTGAAACCGGGATCAAGCGGATCGACGTTGGCGGGTAGTTCAGCTTCATCGCGAATCGCGCGCAGTACGCTCTCGAAGGCGGGCATCACATAGTCGGCGTGTAACTGCAAGCGACTGGCCAACTGATACGCGAACGACTTGGCGTCGGTTTTCTTTGGCTCAGTCTTGGCCATGTCGAAGGCGATCAAATTAGCGTCTGTCCACAACGCCACGCCGTCGGGCCGCCAGTAACATGACAGCGCCCAACGCGGCAACGGTTCGCCGGGGTACCATTTACCCTGACCAAAATGTACCAATGCGCCGGGGGCAAATATAGGTTGGAGTTTGCGTAACAATACAATCGAGAGTTCGAGTTTCTTCGCCGACAAGGCTGTCACATTCCATTCGGGGCCTTCCATATCGTCGATTGAGACAAAGGTTGGCTCGCCTCCCATCGTGAGCCTGACGTCACCCTTTTGAAGTTCGCAATCAACTGCATTGCCAAGCGCATTGATAGCGCTCCATTGTGCGTCGCTGTATGGCTTCGTTACACGAGGATCTTCATGGATACGTGTCACCGACATTTCAAATTCAAGCGTGCTTTCGCAGACATCGGTAAAACCCGATACCGGTGCCGCCGAAGTAGGGATGGCCGCGCAAGCGAGCGGGATATGGCCTTCCCCGGCAAGAAGTCCCGACGTAGGGTCCAGACCTACCCAGCCGGCACCGGGCAGGTATGCCTCGGCCCAGGCGTGCAAATCGGTAAAATCTTTGTCGGTGCCGCTGGGTCCGTCGAGCGCTTTCTGGTCGCTGACGAGCTGAATTAAATAGCCAGAAGCAAAACGCGCGGCGATACCGAAGTGGCGGAGTATTTGTACCAGCAGCCAGCCGCTGTCGCGACATGAACCCATGCGGCTTTCGAGGGTTTTTTCAGGCGTTTGCACGCCGGCTTCCATACGAATCAAATATTTGATGTCATGCTGAAGTCGGGTATTCAAAGCAATGATGAAATCGATGGTGATGATTGGCTTGTTGAGGATTGTTTTGCGGGCATTTTCAATCCATGCCAGCAGCAACGGGCCCGCCGGATCCAGGTCCAGATAGGCTTGCAACTCCCGCCTGTTCTCGGGCGTGTAGGTAAACGGAAATTGTTCGGCGTATTGCTCGATAAAAAAATCGAACGGATTGATGACCGTCATTTCCGCTACCAGATCCACCGCGATCGAAAGTTCGCGGGTTTTTTCTGGAAAAACCAGGCGTGCCAGCCAGTTGCCGTAGGGATCCTGCTGCCAGTTGAGGAAATGCTTGTCAGGTTTTACGGTAAGCGAATAGCTTTCGATTGGCGTGCGGCAATGTGCCGCTGGTCGCAGCCGAACTTCGTGCGGTGAGAGATTGATCGCACGGTCAAAGGTGTATCTGGTTTTATGGTGTAGAGCGACGCGTATGGTCATTTTAGGCTGTTATTCCATCCAGTCCGGATCCGGCAACTCGCCGAACACCCGTCGCAATCCACCACCCCAACGTTGCCGAAGCATCGAAAAATATGGGTCTCCCTCGCGAATGCGTTGCTGCACACCGACCCGCAACGAATCACGCGGGTACCACAGCATATCGATGGGCAATCCCACAGAAATATTTGATTTGATGGTGGAGTCAAACGAAATCAACACGCACTTGGCCGCTTCTTTCTGCGGGGTGCCTGGCGTCAGCACGCGATCCAGAATGGGCTTGCCGTATTTGGCTTCGCCCAACTGAAAATAGGGGGTTTCGTCAGAAGCTTCGATGAAATTGCCCTGTGAGTAAATGTGGAACAGCCGCTCGTCTTCGCCCCCGATCTGGCCCCCGAGGATAAGGCTCGCGGACGACTCGATGCCGCTCTGCATCAACGCGTGGCCGTCGCGTTCCTGCATCTCGCGCAGTGCATTACCGGCCAGCGTTGCAACATCAAACATCGAACTTACAGACCAGATCGTATTTTCCGCCAGCGGCGCGCCGCGGTGGCGGTCAAGGATATTAATCACGCCTTGGGTAATGGATAAGTTGCCGCTGGAAAGCAACACGATAACGCGGTCACCGGGTTTTTCATAAACGCGCATTTTGCAGAAGGTCGCGATATGGTCGACACCGGCATTGGTGCGGGAGTCCGATGCAAATATCATTCCCGATTCAAGTCGCAGGGCAACGCAATATGTCATGTCAAATATTCCTGGCGAAAGTTATTTTTCTGCTAAAGCCACAACCACTTCCGGAGCGAAAAAAGACTGGGTAATCTCTTCGCCAAGCCGGTCCGTTGATTCCAGAAACGCAGTCAGGTATTCGTGCAGCCCGGTATGGAAAATATTGCCTATGCGACCAAATTGCATCGCCGCGTATATCTCTCCCGCCTGCCGCGTCGCTTCGGCTGAAGTCCGATTTTGTACTTCACAAAGGATTTCGTACACGTCGCGCATGCAGAAATGCAGTGAGCGCGGAATATCCACTCGCAGTATTAAAAGTTCTGCGATGCGCACCGGTGTTACAGAGTCGCGATACACCTTACGGTACGACTCGTACGCCGACACCGAACGCAACACCGCCGACCATTGATAATAATCCACCGCACCACCGACATCTTCCACGCTAGGCAGCAACACGTGGTATTTTACGTCGAGCATCCGTGCCGTATTGTCCGCACGCTCCATGTAAGTACCAAGGCGATGGAACTGGAACGCCTCATCGCGTCGCATGGTGCCAAAGGTCACGCCGCGAAACAGATGGGAGCGTTCTTTAACCCACTCAAAAAATGTCGATATGCCGCGCGCGTACAAGCGATCTTCGTCCATGTTTTGCATTTCAAGCCAGGTGGAGTTGAGAACTTCCCACATTTCGCTGGTGATCGAGCCGCGTACGGCGCGGGCATTTTCGCGCGCCTTTCTTGCGCAGTTGTAAATAGACGATGGGTTCTCGGCATCGAGTGCAACGAAATGCAACACTTCTTTGGCGCAGACAATCGAATGACGTCCGCTGAATGGAAACAAGGTGCCGGTAATATTGAGGGGCGCAAACCACTCCTGATCTTGCAGGTCCGGATCCTTGGTCAACAGCGACATACGATAGGCTACGTCGAGAATTCGCGCCGTGTTTTCGGCGCGCTCAACGTAGCGCGACATCCAGTAGAGGGTGGAAGCGGTCCGGCTTAACATTTCAATCCACCACCCAGGTATCTTTGACGCCGCCACCCTGAGAGGAATTTACCACCAACGATCCATCACGCAACGCGACACGGGTGAGACCGCCAGGTACAAAATTAACGGATTTGCCCGACAAAATATAGGGCCGCAAGTCAATATGCCGCGGCACCAGCCTCTCGTTAATAAATGTCGGACAGGTGGAAAGTGACAGCGTCGGCTGGGCGATAAAACGCTCGGGAGCATCGAGCACGCGCCGTTTGTAGCGTTCCCGTTCCTCCTTGGTCGAGGTGGGACCCACTAACATGCCATAGCCACCCGAACCCTGCGTTTCCTTGATCACCAGATCGGCCATATTGGCAATCACGTAATCAAGATCGGTTTTATTGGTGAGAATAAAAGTCTGCACGTTCTTGAGAATGGGCTCTTCGTCAAGATAAAACCGGATCATTTCCGGCACGTACGGATACATCGATTTATCGTCTGCGACACCGGTGCCAACCGCGTTGGCGAGCGTTACCCGACCCGCACGGTAAGCGCTCATCAAACCGGGAACACCAAGCATCGAATCGGGCCTAAAGGCAAGAGGATCGATAAAGTCATCATCGATGCGTCGATAGATGACATCAACCTTCTGCGGTCCCTGCGTGGTGCGCATAAAAACGGTTTCATCCTGCACAAATAAGTCGACGCCTTCGACCAGTTCAATGCCCATCTGCTGTGCGAGAAACGCATGTTCAAAATAGGCCGAATTGAAGTTTCCCGGCGTCATCAGCACAATGGTTGGATTATCCACGCCGAGCGGTGCGGCGTTGCGCAGTGTCTCCAGCAGCATGTCCGGATAGTGGTCGACTGGACGAATGGTTTGTGCGGCGAACAGCTCTGGGAACAGCCGCATCATCATCTTGCGATTTTCGAGCAAATACGACACGCCCGA
>JAYVKG010000004.1:0-8084 GCA_043768625.1 Betaproteobacteria bacterium | reverse complement strand
CATGCGTGCCTGCAGTTCGCGGACGTTTTGGCTGGAAGGGATACCAAACGTATTCAGGGTCCTGGCAACGCGTGCCTCGAATACGTGCTCGAGCTTGGTAACGCCTTCCTTTGCGGTTGCCAGCGTCGACTTCACTGCACCCTTGATGTTTTTCTTGTATGCGGTTTCCGTCTTGGCGGCCAGCGACCTGATTTCCTTGGCGACTTCCAGTGCCTTTGCCTGGGCCAGCGCTTGTGTATCGGACTGCACTTTTTTGCCTTCGCGCACCAACATGTTGGCCTGTTTGGCAAATACCTTTGCGGTGTCGTTGCCGAAGCCTGAGAAACGCCCGGATTCACGGCTGATCACGTCGACCAGACCACCATACGCTTTGGTGGCCTGGTCCTGTACGCGTTTTTGCATGCGCTCGGCAGCGCCCAAGCCGGCGAGTACGGCTTGCTTTACCGGGCCGGCGTTAGTACCAAGACTTGTGCTCCTGGCGACTTTGCGCGACGTTTTGGTGGTGTGCGCCTTTGCTTGCGCGGTTTTCTTGACGATGCGTTTGGTTACCATGATGCACACTCCTATTAATGATTGGTCTTAATGTAGAGTAAGTTTATGCAGCTCGATTAGAGCAATCACACTAAAGCTGCGGCCCGTTTCCATGCGGCGGCGCAGCACAGGACAACATTGGTAGCAATGTTGCGCTTTCCGCCTGAACGGCGCCTCGCTCGCAGTGTATGATTTCACTGAGGGCGAATTGTTCGCCTCAACATAAGAACAACGACGAAACTTTCCTTCGGAGGAAACATCACCATGACTTATTTCGTCACTGGCGCTACCGGCTTTATTGGCAAATTTCTGCTTAAAAATCTGTTGAAGCGCGATGGCACTATCTACGTCCTGGTGAGAAAAAACTCGCAAAAGAAACTTGAAGCGCTATATCCGTGGTGGGGCCTGCCGGCATCACAGAAGCGGGTGGTACCGATTGTCGGCGATCTCGGCAAAGTTAAATTGGGAATCGCCGCTGCAGATATCGCGAAACTAAGGGGCAAAGTCAGGCACGTCTTTCACCTTGCCGCGATTTACGATCTCTCGGCAGACGCGGCAAGCCAGCAAATCGCCAATATCGACGGCACCCGTAACGCAGTCGAATTCGCAGAAGCAGTCAAGGCGGGATGTTTCCAGCACACCAGTTCAATCGCGGCGGCAGGGTTGTATGACGGCACCTTCCGTGAAGATATGTTTGAAGAAGCCGAAGAACTGGATCATCCTTACTTCCGCACCAAGCATGACAGTGAAGGCATCGTTCGCAACGAATGCAAGGTACCGTGGCGCATCTATCGGCCCGGCATGGTGGTGGGACATTCGCAGACCGGTGAGATCGACAAGATCGACGGGCCGTACTACTTCTTCAAGCTGATCCAAAAAATGCGAGATATTTTGCCGCAGTGGATGCCAACCATCGGTATTGAAGGCGGCAGGCTGAACGTGATTCCGGTTGATTACGTGGTCGATGCGATGGACTTCATTGCCCACAAAAAGGGCCATGACGGTGAATGTTTTCACCTCACCGACCCGGAGCCTATGCGTATCGGCGAGTTGCTTAACATTTTCGCCAAAGCGGCGCACGCCCCGCAAATGACGATGCGGGTGAATGCGAAAATGTTGAGCTTTATTCCAGGTTACATTCTTGAGGGGCTGATGTCAGTGGCACCAGTGCGCCGGGCGCGCAATCAAATTCTTGCCGACCTGGGTATTCCGAAAGATGTGTTTTCCTTCATCAGCTACCCGACCAAATTTGACAATCGTGAAACCGTCAAGGCGCTTAAGGGGTCTGGCATCACTGTGCCAAAACTGGATACCTATGCGTGGCGTTTGTGGGATTACTGGGAGCGGCATCTCGATCCCGATTTGTTCATCGACCGCAGCCTGGGAGGCAAGATCAAAGGCAAAGTCGTGGTCGTTACTGGCGGCACCTCTGGTATCGGTGAAGCCACTGCACTGAAACTCTCGTCGGCCGGCGCCAAAGTGGTCATCGTTGCGCGAGATCCGGAAAAAGCACAGGCCACTCTTGCGAAAATTAAAGAGGCCGGCGGCCATGCAAAGTTTTACGCCTGTGACCTTGCCGATCTGGCCAGTTGCGACAAGTTGGTCGTCAGCGTATTGAAAGATTACGGCGCGTGTCACTATCTGGTCAACAATGCCGGTCGCTCGATCCGCCGCGGCATCGCCAACAGTTTCGACCGTTTCCACGATTTCGAGCGCACCATGCAGCTGAATTATTTCGGCTCGCTACGCCTGATCATGGGTTTTCTACCCATCATGATGAAGCAGAATTTTGGGCACATCATTAATATTTCTTCCATCGGCGTGTTGACACAGTCGCCGCGCTTTTCGGCCTACGTCGCGTCAAAATCCGCACTCGACGCGTTCACTGGCTGCGCGGCCTCAGAATTTGTTGACAATCACATCCACTTCACCACCATCAACATGCCACTGGTGCGCACGCCGATGATCGCGCCTACCAAGATGTACAACAGCGTGCCAACGCTCTCCCCCGAACAGGCAGCCGATCTGGTGGTGGAAGCGATTGTCTATAAACCGGTGCGCATTGCCACCCGTTTGGGTATTGCCGGGGCGGTGCTGCATGCGGTATCCCCAAAACTGACCAAGATAATTCTTAACGCGGCATTTCGCATGTTCCCGGATTCCACGGCAGCACAGGGCAAGAAAGGCGAAATAACGAAGGAGGTGGAAATGACGCCTGAAGCGATGGCATTTGCGCAGATTACGCAGGGGGTGCATTGGTGAACTCTTCACACGCCCGAAGCCACCACATCGGCGCGCATGCGGCGTTGCGTGCTCGCCTTGCCTGCGCCCGATCTGGTGACTTCTGGCTCGATCGGGGGTTATATTGAATATCGTAAACATCGATAGCGCGATTCTCGCAACTGCCAGCAATAATTGGCAAAAAGTTGCCATGGTGATTGCAAAAGTGTCAGTCACGAATCGAGCCGACGTTACAGAAGCCGAAGACGATTTCGAGTTGATTGCCAAACGCGTAGAGGCGCTGATTGATGAAGGTCGACTCGTTGCAGAAGGTGACGCCACGAACTGGCGGCGAAGTGAAGTCAAACTCCCATAGCCATGACGCTAGCCCTGTCTTTTCCCTGTTTTCGAGAATGACCATGCCCAATCTAAAACCCGGTGACCACGCTCCCAACTTTTCCGGAACGCTCGCCGATGGCACCACAGTCAGCCTCAAGGACTATCTCGGCAAAAAACTCATCCTGTATTTCTATCCGATGGACGACACGCCGGGATGCACCGCACAAGCATGTTCCCTGCGGGACGCCAACGCCGATATTCAGGCAAAGGGCGCGATGATCCTCGGTGTGTCGACACAAAATGAATCTTCGCACCGACAATTTTCCAGTAAATTCAAACTCAATTTTCCGCTGCTGGCCGATACCGATCGATCTGTTGGCAAAGCGTACGGGGCGATTGGCGGCGGCGGACTGCTGTCCGCTGCAAAAGCCATAGTCGGCATTGCCGATCGCGTAACGTTTATCATCGATGAAAAAGGCGTCATCGCGCACGTCATCCATTCAATAAATACCAAAACGCATGCGAACGAGGTATTGGCGTTGCTTTGAAAAAATAGCACTGAAAAAAACGCCACCATTCAAAGCAATATTTTTATTGCTGTCTCGCACTGAGCCTGCGCCGCAATGAAGTCGCGCCTAAGGATAGCCGGACTTGCCTTATTTCGACTCGCGAAAACCCGGCTTTGCCACAAACTGCCAAGTGAAAATGCTGCCGGTTCGACGACAGGTAGGCAATCCTGCATTTCGGCTCAGCGCCGTCAAGGTCGCGGAAAAGCGGAAAAATTATATGTGCCATCGCCATTTGCCGATATCAAATAATTTACCTGCAGCGTTACATGTGGGTCTGGCAGGCGATAGGCTGCACGGCTCCTGTCTACATTTTAATATGCGGGACTTTGCCCCCCGCAGCCTGCGGATGTCCCTTTGTCGCTGTCGACCGCGTGGTAACGGACTTACTTGTCTTCCCTGGAGAAGCTGCAGACTTGCTTTGACTGTAGGATAAAACTTACCTGACTTTTGGCGTTTTGCCTGTTTAAATATTCGGCCGTTCACATTACTATCCGCAGTGTAGCCACATAGCCAGAAGGGGAGAGCCGTGCGCGCCGTAAATTTCGATCAGCATAAAAAGTACCTTCGCCGTTTTTTTAGTTTGGTAATAGGGGCGTTGGTGGCTGGCCTCGCCGGGTGCGCTTCGCTCCCTCAGGTTACGCCGGACATGGTGCCGACTGCTGTACAGCCGGCAAAATTGGTCGGGATACACGGTGCGTTGTCACCGCGGCAAAGCAAAGCCATTTTGGCCAATCTAAGCAATCGAAGCGAAGAAACCGGGATTTTCGAGCGTCATCTCGCGCTGGAAGAATCGATAGCCGGTACGCCATTGGTGGTGAGCAATCGCACCACGCTATTTCAGGACGGCGAGTCGACCTATGCGGCCATGTTTAAAGCAATCGCCGCCGCCAAGTACAACATCAATATGGAAACCTACATCTTCGAGGACGATGAAGTGGGCAAGAAATTTGCGGATGCGCTGATTGAGAAACAACAACAGGGTGTACAGGTCGCATTGATCTACGACAGCGTTGGTTCGCTGCAGACACCCAAGGCATTTTTCCAGCGTCTCAACGACAGTGGCATCAAGACAATCGAATTTAATCCGGTCAATCCGCTCCAGGCAAAAAAAGGCTGGCAGGTAAACCAGCGCGATCATCGCAAACTTCTGATCGTCGACGGCCAAAGCGTGTTTCTCGGCGGCGTAAATATTAGCAGCGTTTATTCCAGCGGATCTTCGGGTAAATTATCGGACGGCGGCAAGAACAAAAACAAGGCGCCGTGGCGCGACACACATCTGCTGGTGGAAGGCCCGGTCACGGCTGATTTCCAGAAACTTTTTATGGAAACCTGGGCCAAGCAAAAAGGCGACGCGTTGCCGGACAAGAATTATTTTCCGCCACCAGTTCAAAAAGGCAAGGAAGTAGTCAGGGCAATCGGCAGCTCGTCAGATGCTGGCGGAGGACAGATGTACAACACCCTGGTCTCGGCCATCGGCAGCGCCGAGACTTCGGTATACCTGACCAACGCTTACTTCGCGCCTGATGAGCGCATCATGAACGCGCTGGATGAGGCGGTCAAGCGTGGCGTCGATGTAAAAATAATCCTGCCTAGCAAGACCGATTCCGCCCTGATTTTTCACGCCGGTCGTTCTTATTATGAAGACCTGCTCGAATCCGGCGTGAAAATATTTGAGCGCGGTAAAGCCCTGCTGCATGCCAAAACCGTCTTGATCGACGGCGTCTGGTCGACTATTGGCTCGACCAACCTGGACTGGCGAAGCTTGTTGCATAACGATGAGGTTAATGCGGTCGTTCTCAGCCCCGATTTTGGCGCACAAATGAATGCAATGTTCGAAAAAGATCTCGCAGTTTCAAACCAGATTACAAGCGAAGCGTGGCGCAATCGATCGGTACTATTGCGTTTAAAGGAACGAGCCGCGCGCGTCTGGGTCTACTGGTTATGAAACTGGAGATTGCAGCATGTACTGGAAAACGGATATACCAAACCGGGCCGGCAAAGCTGGCAAGGACCAACCTGCCGTGAGCGTCGCGGATCAATCACGGCTGGCGATGATGCCCTGCGCGCCATTGATGGCGGCGGCAGTTTTTCTTTGGCTCCTGACTGGATTTGCACCTGCGAAGGCCGCCTTGCCCGCCGCCAGCAGCGTTGACGCCGGAGCTGCCATTTCCCTGCGCGCGCGGCGCGTGGCGCTGCAGGAGCAATTGGCTGCCAATCCGTTCAAACGACCGCTGGTCCTTGAGTCTTTCGAGTCCTCCAGGGACGTGAAGGGCGACATCTATGCGGTTGTCCCCTATCCGTTTATCAAGATGAGCGATTCGCTGTCAGGGCCGCAAGCGTGGTGCGACATTCTTATTCTTCACCTTAATACCAAGTCCTGCCGGATCGCACAACTACAGGGAAATACTTCGTTGTTGATGAACGTTGGCAAAAAATTTGACCAGCCGATTCAAGATTCGTTTCTTCTGACGTTTGCATGGCAGTTGCGTGACCACCGAAGCGACTACCTTCGCGTGCTGTTAAGCGCGGACGAGGGACCGCTCAGTACCCGCGACTATCGCATCACGCTCGAAGCCGTGCCAATGGAAGACGGCGCAACGTTTATGCATCTTTCCTATGCTTATGGCTTTGGGTTGAGCGGAAAAATTGCCATGCTGGCGTATTTCAATACCATAGGCCGCCTCAAAGTGGGCTTCACTGAGGTGGGCCGTGAAGACGCTGGCAAGCCGGTTTACGTCGGCGGCATGCGCGGTCTGGTCGAACGCAACACCATGCGTTATTACCTCGCGATCGAATCATACCTGGGCGCGCTAAACCTGCCGCCGGCATCACAGTTCGAAAAACGTATCAACGACTGGTTTGCCGCCATCGAGCGCTATCCACGACAATTGCACGAGATGGAGCAGCGCGAATACCTTGAAATGAAACGCCACGAAAATCAGCGGCAGCAGGGCAAATTATAAAGTCCACCCCGCATGCAGATTGCCGTTCGCGGCAAAAGCGGCTGTAAGGCCGCACCAATGACCGCGTTTGCCGCCCGTGCGACGTCGATTTTAATCTGCTAGCGCACCAGCACCGTCGCCAGCCCCAGCAATAAACCCATGCTTACGATATCAGTGGCAGTGGTCAGGAAAATGCTGGAAGCCGTTGCCGGATCTGCCCCATAGCGCTTTAAAGTCAGTGGCACGATCGCGCCGGCAATGCCGCTGATCATGCAGGCGCCAACCATCGCCAGAAAAGTTACCAGCGACAGCATCATGGCGCTCGCCGAATGCTGGGCCATTGCGGTGACGTACATGGCAACCCCTGCGACGACGCCTATTGGCGCACCGTTCATTAAGCCCAGCAAACCTTCCTTGATCACCAGCGCCATGCCATCACCGCGCTTGATTTCGCCAAGCGTAATGCCGCGCAGCGTCACCGCCATCGCCTGACACCCGGTATTACCTGACTGGCCCGCCAATACCGGCAGAAATGCGGCGAGGATCACCAACCTGTCGATGGTGCCCTGGAACATTGCCACCACGCCGCCGGCAAGGAATGCCGTCAGCAAATTCAGCTGCAACCAGGGATGGCGGTATTTGAAGCTTTGCAACGTCGGGGTGGAGATGCGTTCTTCTTTTTCGACACCAACCATGCTGCCGGCCTGCGCCGTAATCTCGAATGCCTGCGATTCAAAAATCGCCTGCCCGCGCACCAGCCCCAATAATTTGCCAGCTTCATCACACACCGGATAAACAGGATAGTGACGATTCAATGTGAGGCGCATCGCATCCGAAATGCGGTCCTCCGGCGTCAGCGCGAATACACTGGTCAGCATCAGCTCACCCAACGTCGTATCGTGGCCGGCAAACAAAAGATCGCGCATGGTAACAATGCCGAGCAGCTTACTTTCCGTGTTGATGACGTATCCATAGGTGATAAGCGCGGATTTGATCAGGTCGCGCAATGCCGCAATGGCATCGCCCACGGTCGTCGCCGGCGCGAATACGCCAACCGCTGGCTCCATCAAGCGTCCGACTGACCCCGACGCGAACCGCTGATTTCGTTTCCACTGTTGCGCGATGTCGACTGGGGCCGCACTGATAATGGCTTGGCGCTGTATCGATGGCAATGCGGCCAGGATATCTTGCGCAAAGGCAGGGTTCAATTGGGCCAGTGCCTGACAGGCACTTAGAGCATCGATCGCGGCAAGTTGTTTAGCGGCCTCAGATGCCGGGCGAGCGGTTAACTCGTCGATCAGTTCCGGATGTGCATTTATCATCATCGCCTCTCGCTAATTGAAGCCAAAGGGTAACGCATCTGAGGACAGCTGGGAAACAACGCGAAATCAGTGCCTGTAAACGTTGCTGCGCCTCGCCAGGCCGCGCACACTGCCGGCCAACGATAACGCCGTTTATTTCTGATTACAAAATTAACTGTCGA
>JAYVKG010000003.1:0-3525 GCA_043768625.1 Betaproteobacteria bacterium | reverse complement strand
GCCCGCTTTGGCTACGACGGCAAGGGCCAGGCGCGCATTGGCACGCCCGATCAACTGCTAGCCACCCTCACCGATTGGAACCACGCATGCTGTGTGTTGGAACAATTCCTGCCGCTGGTGAAAGAGATATCGGTCGTACTCGCACGCGGCGCGGACGGTGTGACTGGCGTTTTTCCGATCGCCGAGAACCAGCATGTAAACGGCATCCTTGACATCACCATTGCGCCGGCGCGCATCGCCGCAGCGCTGGCGCTGGAAGCGGAAGGCATCGCAGTACAACTCGCGGCAAAACTGGAATACATAGGTGTCATGGCGGTGGAATTTTTTGTCGTTGCGGGCGACAACGGCCAGGACCGGCTGCTCATCAACGAGATCGCCCCGCGACCGCACAACAGCGGGCATTTCACCATCGACGCCTGCCGCACTTCGCAGTTTGAACAACAGGTGCGGGTGTTGTGCGGGTTACCGATGGGCGACACTTCACTGCATACGCCGGCGGTGATGTTAAACCTGCTGGGTGATATCTGGAGCGGCAGTAAAAAAGAAACTCCGCCTGATTGGCACGCCGTGCTGAAACATGCGGGTGCCCATCTTCATCTTTATGGCAAACGCGAAGCCCGCGCCGGACGCAAGATGGGTCATGTGACCGTGTGCGATGCAGACCTTAATACCGCGCTTGCGATTGCCATCGAAATCAAGCGCGACCTGGCAGCAAAATAATCCGCCGCGCCGGTCCACGGCGTCACTGCCATCGCAATCGCTGCCGACCTGCACATTTATTTTGCTGTCGCTGGCTATTCGCATTCAGATCGCATCGGCAGTACATCCGCAAGCACTGGCGGGGCGCTTCAAGCATTTTTGCCCTGAACGCCGCATCCGCTGGCGATCTACGCAGCAAACTTGTGCCCTGATAACGGCAGGTATGATAAAAGTCTTTTCGGCGTAAATCATCATGATCTCCAACACTATCTGGCATCACCGCCCCACCATCGCGGAACTTAATTCGTCAACGGACTCGCTGGTGGATCATCTCGGCATCGAAGTTATTGAAATCGGCCACGACTTCATTACCGCGCGCATGCCGGTTGACCGCCGCACCGTGCAGCCGATGACGAAAGTTTTGCATGGTGGCGCGTCGGTCGCACTGGCAGAAACACTCGGCAGCACTGGCGCATTCCTGTGCGTGGACCCCGACAAATATTACGTTGTCGGCCTCGAAATCAATGCCAATCACGTCCGTAGTGTGCGTGCAGGCTGGGTCATCGGCTGCGCGCGACCGTTGCATCGCGGCAGGTCCACCCAGCTGTGGGAAATCCGCATCACGGATGGATCCGACAAGTTGGTATGCATCTCGCGCTTGACGCTGGCGGTAATCGGAAAAACTGTCGCTTGAGTGCTGCGGTGGAGCTCTGCGCAGCATGAAGCGCCTCGGCGCACCGCCTGTGGCCTCGTTGTTCGCGCCTTATCGCGCTTTTTTTGCCCTGCCCGATGTGACGGCGATGGTCCTAATCGCGTGGCTGTCACGGATGCCGGTCGGCATGATGGGTCTGGCAATGGTCATGTTCATGCGCGACTCACTGGGGGATTTCAAGGTGGCCGGCAGCGTTGTCGGCGTCTATTTTGTGTCAATGGCGTGTTTCGCCCCGGTGTGCGGTCGCATCATCGATCGCATCGGTCCGCACTGGCCGCTGCGCATTACCGGTGTATTGCACAGTCTGTTTCTGGTGCTGCTTTTCGGCGTGGTGGCGCAACGATTGCCGCTGGTTTACACCATGCTTGCCGCCGCTACGGCCGGTGCGTTTTCGCCACCGATTGCGGTGCTGACGCGTACCTTGTGGCGACACCGATTTGCCGACGAGGCCAATCGGCGCATGGCGTTTTCGGTCGACTCGATCATGATTGAGCTTAACTTCACCGTCGGCCCAGCACTGATCGCGCTGGTAATCGGTGCGTTTGGCGCGACGGTTGCATTCGTGCTGGCGCTGCTGGTCACGGCAACGGGATTTATCATCTTCTTGTTTACACCTGCATTGAAATACTGGCAGCAGGAGCCGCACATCGAACGTCATTTGCTGGGCCCGTTGACCGAACCCCGGTTGGTTGGCCTGTTCGTGGTGACGTTCGGCCTGACGTTTTCATTCGGCATTCTGGAGGTTGGCTATCCGGCGTTCGCCACTTACCTCGGCCTGCCGGTGCTGGCCGGCGTGCTGCTGGGCGTGAATTCGCTGGGCAGCGCTGTCGGCGGTGCCATCTATGGTGTGTTGCATCTCAGGGCATCGCTGGAGCGACAATTTGCCGTGGCCCTCGGCATCATGTCGCTGCCGTTTTTGCTGCATTGGTGGGTGGACCAGATAGTTGTATTTGGCGTCACGGCTTTTTTTGCCGGCACCCTCATCGCCCCCGCATTGACCGCACAAACACTGCTCATTACCCGCATCGCGCCAAACAAATATGCCACCGAAGCGTTCACCTGGTCGGCGACTTTCATCGTCAGTGGCATTGGCATTGGGATGGCAGCCGGCGGTGCGGTGGCAGAACTGATCAGCGTCAAAGCGCCTTTTTTGCTTGGCAGCCTGGTGCTGGCCGGCATGTCGATTGCGGCGCTGTTACTTCATCCCAAACGCCCAGGCTTCGGCCACTCCTGACAAGTTTCATTGGCCTGCCGCGTCGGTGCTGGAACGGCGCTGTATGCGAAATGCCGCTGCACTACCAAATCCACAACATGCGGCCGCCGACGGTGACCAGCAGCCTCACTAGCAGATTGCGTATCACCGGCTCGGGCAGGCGCGACATCGGCAAACTGCCGATCACCACACCTGGCAACGACCCCGCCAGTAGCGAGGCAAGCAAAATCCAATCTGCGTTGCATAAAAGGCATGACCCATTCCCGCCACCAGCGTCAGCGGCGCCGCGTGGGCAATGCCGCTACCGACCACTCTGATAATCGTCATGCGCGGATATAGCAACAGCAACGCGGTAACTCCGGCTCCACCGGCACCGACCGAAGACAATCAAACTGCGGCGCCGATTGCCGCTCCGACGGCGGCGGTCGCCAGCGGACGGGCGGTCGTCGTAACAAGATGCCTGGCAGTTGCACCATGACCGCCGCCCACGCTTGCAACGGTTTGTGGTACAGAAGTGCCAGCGCGGTTGCCAGCAGCATCACACCAAGAGCTAATTCCAATATCGAATCAGCGTCTTTGGTGGCCGGCTGATACGCCGACAAGCAGGTTAGCGTCATCGCGCTGGTTGGCACACTGCCCGGCGCCGGCCAGCCAACTACCCGCCCATCCACCGCGTTCTTAAGCCCGTGGACCACAGCACCTGCGGCACTGGTAATCGTGGCGTACAAAAGATCGGTGCCAATCGCAACCGCTGGCGGGATGCCGTACAGCAACACCGGCAGCGGCGTCATTAACCAAACGAGCCACCACCGAGACCGGTAAGCCCGACAATCGTGCCCACAAACCGCCCTGCCAATGGGTAGTGGAAATCCATGCCCGTACCTCACAGAATGCAACGGCG
>JAYVKG010000002.1:0-5428 GCA_043768625.1 Betaproteobacteria bacterium | reverse complement strand
AACGCGTCGGAGACAAACATCGTAACCTTGCGCCGCCAATTGCGATGTAGTTGACAACTGGAAATTTATCGACGACGCTGGCACGCACGGTATTGCCTGCGCTGCTCGCAACGATGCTGCGGTATCGGGCCGCATTTGATTTATGATGTTTACTACTTGATGCATCCGCAGAAACCCCCATGCGCACCACACTGACAATTGACATCGGCATTCTGGCCGCAGCCAAAGACCTTGCGGCCCGGCAGAAAAAGATGCCGGACGAGTTGGCCTCCGAACCTGCGCCGGTCCCAGCGTCCACTAGCGTGCCGGAAGATAAGGGCTTCAACGCGTCGCGGCTGTCTGACTGCTCGCAACTCACCGACAGTGGCTTATTGTTGCTGGCGCGCGCCCACGATGGACAATTGCCCACCATCGATAATCGGCCTGGAGTCAATGCCGTGCACGCGGCCTTGCAGTGATTTCAGTGCATTCTTGCAAGAATTTCGCGACAACCCGCTAGCCCGTTATTGAAGCAAAAGCCTGGACCGGCGGAAAGATTAAACTCTAGCATTGGCAAGGCTTGCAGGCCACAATAACGCCAAAAGCCGCACCAGTGCCAGAGTTTGACATATACAAATTTGACAACCGCCCACGCCCACCACCTTACCCCCCGCTGGCTGCTCGCCTTACTGCTGGCCGCGCTGGCAACCATTGGTCCGTTTGCGGTCGATACCTACATGCCCGCCTTTGGCGGCATGTCGCAGGACCTGCAGGCGACGACCTTGCAGATGCAGCAGACGCTGTCAGTTTATCTGGCTGCTTTCGCGTTCATGTTTTTGTTTCACGGTGCGCTCTCGGACAGCTACGGTCGCAAGCCTGTAATCATGGTGGGCCTGACTATTTTTGTCATCGCCTCGATCGGGTGCGCGCTGTCGCAGAGCATCGCACAGCTAATTTTTTTCCGCGCGTTTCAAGGCGCGTCGGTGGGTGCAGGCATGGTGGTGGGGCGCGCCATGATTCGCGATTTATTTGACGACACAGAAGCGCAAAAAGTCATGTCGATGGTCACGTTGTGGTTTGGTTTGGCGCCCGCTGTTGCGCCCATCCTGGGCGGCCACCTGTACATCTGGTTTGGTTGGCAATCAATTTTCTGGTTCATGGCGGCATTCACGCTGATCCTGATTGTCATGAGCCATTTCGGTTTTCGCGAGACGCATCCGGTCGAGCGCCGGCTACCATTCCGGCCGCGACCGTTATTGCTGGGCTATCGCGAGGTTGCGGCCAGCCCGAAATTTTTGTTGCTCTCACTTGCGGTGGGTCTTAACTTCAACGGTTTTTTTCTTTATATTCTTTCGGCACCGGTATTTTTGCCGGCGCAGTTGAAGTTGGGACCGCAAGAGTACGCATGGTTATTTTTGCCGGGAATTGGCGGCATCATGACCGGTGCATTCCTGTCCGGCCGCGCCGCAGGCAAGCTCAAGCCTGAACAAACAGTTGCGCGCGCCTATGGCTTCATGTGCGCTGCCGCCGCGGTGAATCTTGCCTATAACCTGCTACTGCCGCCACAGGTGCCGTGGGCGTTGGTACCCATCTTTTTTTACGCACTGGGGAGCGCGATGGCGATGCCCACCATTTCCTTGCGGGTGCTCGATCTCTTTCCGACGCGGCGCGGCATGGCGGCGTCGTTAATGGGTTTTGTTTCCGGCATCATCAATACCATTGTTGCCGGCGTGGTTTCCCCGGCGGTGTCGTTTTCGCCGCAGTGGCTGGCAGTGGCGATGGCCACTATTCTTGGCTGCGGGTTGCTGTGCTGGATAGGCTATTTGAAGCTGTCGCGCCCCTCACGTTCAAGTTTTCCTCCCGCTCACCGGCAGTAGTCACTGACGCTGCTGGCAGTAAGTCTCGCGCGTCATCGTTAACAGCGCAACCGCGACTACTCCCCAAATAAGCATCATCGAAAAGCCTTGCTGATATGACGCCAAATCGAAGATGCGCTTGCCATCGACGGTCGCACCGTTCCAGTGGCGATCCAGAATGACGCCCACCAGCGGCTGCATGTACATCGGCCCCTGGATGATCCCCATGTTGGCTACCCCCGATACTGTGCCCGCCAACCGCGCCGGACCGGATTCCTTGGCAAACGCAAAAGTAAGGATGAAGCACGCGCCAAAAAATCCGATGCCCACCATCAGCGCCACCAGCCAGACATACGGCAAACCGGGAACGTAAATGAGTGTCGCCAACAGCGCCAATGCGATAATCAGGCCGCCAATGTAGAGCGGTTTCCTGCGGCCGATGCGGTCAGACACGACGCCATAACTCAGACATCCCAACGACCACGCGACCATCATGGTCGAACAAAGTCCGGCCGCATTGGCAGCCGAAAGCCGGTAGTGTGTAGTCAGGAACGGCACCCCCCATAAACCGGCAAACGTAAGGATGATCGCGCATGGTGCGCCGGCGATAAAAAATAGCAGGATGACATTCGGTATTTTCAGCGTCTGTTTGAGCCCGTAAAAAAATCCCGCCGGTACACCCGCGTTGGACTGGTCATCACCGTGGCGGTGTGCGGCAAAACTCTTGTAGCCCCGCGCCGCCGGGTCGTCGCGCACCATGAACCAGATAAAACCACCGAGCAGCAGGGTGACGGCAGCACTTGCCCACATCACACTGCGCCAGCCAAATTGATCCACCAAAATTCGCAACGGTGCTCCCGCAAATACGGCAGCGCATCCGCCAACAGCGAGAGCCAGGCCCGAGGCCAGCGCAAATTGCCGCGCCGGCATCCAGTGGCTCGCCAGCTTCAGCATCGACACCAGCGCCACGCCCACCGAGCCGCCGATCAGCAGGCGCCCGAGGTTTGCGGTACGCGCGTCTGCTGCCATCGCAAACACCACTGTGCCAATCCCCGCGACAAAGGCACCGACGGTCAACAACACCCGTGGCCCGAATCGATCTGCCAACAAACCGGTCGGGATTTGCATTGCGACATAGCTGTAAAAATAAAATGCCGAGAGGTTGCCGAGGGCAGTTGCCGTCAGCCCGAATGCCTGCGACAACTCCACCGTCATTACGGCGGGGGCAACGCGCTGGTAAAAGCCGATGAAAAAAAGTGCCGCGCCCAAACTCCAGACCGCCCAGGCCATTGCGGGCGGCGGATGGCGATGATGGCTGGAAGGCAAACTATTGCGCAATTTTTACGCTCCGGCGCTCACGCACATACAGAAATGCCGGCAACGCAAACGACAGGCCAACAAGGATATTGGTCGCGATGAATAGCCACCAGTATCGGATCGCCAGGCGCCTGGCTTCAATAAATACGAACGGCCAGAATACCAAACATGAAAGCGTGAAATCGGTCAGCGTTGCCGCCGCAATTGGATTTGCCCACGCGAGCGACAGGGCACCATCAGCGCCGGGGACGCCCGCCAGATAACCAAAGTAGGCCGCGTAGGGTGCGATAGCACCCACGATGGCAGCGAAAAGGTAGAAGTTTTTCATCCGTGTTCTGCAGAGCAGGACTGTTACACCTGTTCCCACGGCAGCGCCGCGCGCCGCCAGCCGCCAAGTTTTCCGCGCTGATGGTTTTCGTCGAGATCGCCCTCGAATCCTTCAAGGACGTTGAAGACATTCGTGAAACCGGCCGTCTCAAGCGCCAGTCCCGCGTCCACACTGCGATTACCCGAGCGGCAAATAATGACCACGGGTCTTTTGGTTGAATGGCCGACGGCTTTTTTTACCTGGCCGACAAAATGCGGATTGATGTCCCAGTCGGGCCCGTCGTTCCACGGAATCATCAGTGCGCCGACCGGATGACCAACGAACAGGAATTCCATTTCGCTGCGGCAATCGACGAACACAGCGGTCGGGTCTTGGCGGAGAAACTCGGCAGTTTGCGGCGGCGTCAGATGGTCCATGGTGAATTCATTGCAGATAAGTATGCGGCGGTTTTTCTAATTCTATTATAGCGGCATCCCGGCGCAGGGCTGGCTTGGCCAGCCCGCTTGATGCAATAATGGGTGATGTTTTCAGGAGTGTAAACAAATGAATGCCCCCGACGCTTTTCTGGCCCGCGACACCGTCATTTCGCAACATGCCGATCGACTGAATGATCAGGTTATCGCCTGGCGACGCGACCTGCACGCCAATCCCGAATTGGGTAATCGGGAATTCCGGACCGGCAAGCTGGTCGCGGAGCACTTGCGGCGGCTCGGTTTTGACGAGGTCAAAGAAAAGGTCGCCTACACCGGCGTGGTGGGTCTATTAATCGGTGGCCACCCTGGCCCTTGCGTTGCGCTGCGTGCGGATATGGATGGCTTGCCAGTCATCGAAGAGACCGACGTGCCGTTCAAGAGCCTGGTGCGAACCACCTGGAACGGTGCCGAGGCCGGCGTGATGCATGCCTGCGGACACGACACCCATGTTGCCATCCTGATGGGTGTGGCCGAAATTCTTGCTGAAATGCGCAGTGAAATTCATGGCAGCGTGAAATTCATTTTTCAGCCGGCAGAAGAAATGCCACCGATAGGGGAGGATGGCGGCGCAAAAATGATGATCGCGGAAGGCTGCATGCAGCATCCGCAAGTCGATGCGATATTTGGCCTGCACATCACCTCAAAAATGCATACCAATACCATCGGCTACCGGGTCGGGCCGCTAATGGCCAGCGCGGATCAATTCCGCATTTTTATTCGCGGTAATCAGACTCACGGCGCGCAGCCGTGGAGCGGCGTCGATCCGATCGTGGTCGGCGCGCAAGTGATATTGGGCCTACAAACGATCGTCTCGCGCAAGATGAACCTGACCGAAGAACCCTCGGTGGTCACGGTTGGCTCATTTCAGGCGGGTAACCGTTCCAACATCATTCCTGACGAAGCGAAAATGGAAGGCACCATTCGCAGCTTTGACGAAAAGCACCGTGAAGAAATTCACCAGTTTGTGGAGAAAATCACCAGCTTGATCGCCGAGTCCGGCGGCGCGAAAGCCCATGTGCATATTGCCAAAGGCTATCCGGTAACGGTTAACGACGAGGCGCTTACCAATTGGGCAGTGCCGGTATTGAAACGCATCGCGAGCGAGGCCATGGTGGGTGTCTGCCCGAAAACCTGCGGCGCGGAGGATTTCGCCTATTACCAGCAGGAAGTGCCCGGAATGTTCTTTTTTATTGGTTGCACCCCGCCCGATCAGGATTGCAAATACGCGCCCTCAAATCACAGTCCGCGCTTTTACGTTGACGAACGCGGCTTGAATGTTGGGGTGAAATCGCTGGCGGCGTTGGCGCTCGACTGGCTATCCACACGTGCTAAAAAATCATAAACGAGCGTAAAATAGAGTTACGCCGATTTGCTTCTGCTTGCGGGCGTGGGATTTTAGTGAATCCGGAATACGGCTAAAGCGAAACAGTGATTTTTAAACCGAAAAACCTGTTTGCCAAAAGCGATTGGCGGGC
>JAYVKG010000001.1:0-21523 GCA_043768625.1 Betaproteobacteria bacterium | reverse complement strand
TAACGGTCGCGTAAAAGCGATGATTAAAGACGGCAAGAAGCTCGAAGACATCCTCGCCGCCAAACCGTCCGCTGAGTTCGACGAGAAGTGGGGCAAGGCGTTCATTTCGCCTGGACGCTTTATCGAGATGCTGGTGATCGCGCAAAGACCGCCGGTAACCAAGTAAACACTGGTCGCCGGCGGTCTTTTCGTCCGCCGGCGAAAAATTTGTGCGCCCGGCGCGGACGCATCAGGTGGCGACAGACTGGTCTGCGCGCGCTGATCACCACCATGCACATCCGCCGCAACGCTTAAGGCGCGATCGGGCAACCGGTCGCGGCGGGTGTTTTTGAATGCAGCTTGAAGCCGTCCCGCTGCATCGATCGCCATTGGACGGACCTCGCAGGCCGAAAGTACGCTGCAAGCCGCACCAATTGTTGCGTTTGGCTGGCGGCACGGTTCATTCCATCTTTAACCAGCATCCGGACTGCGGTGGCGTTTGGGCCGGCCCATCCGTTCCCGGCGGGAAATCCATGGAAGTATCAAGCGTCTTTCATCAGGTGCACAGAGTTAACCTGATGAGCAATCGGCACGTTTTCTGGTCTTGATCTGTGACAATGAATTTTCAATAGTAGTCGGCTAAAAGTAAAAAAAAATGCACATCAAAATACCGCTCGCGTCACCGATCGCAGTCTAAAAGGGATATGGAAATGCTTGATAAAACACCAATAAGCAAGGGTTTGGGATTGATCGTCAGTTCGGGACTGTCATCGGCACTGCTGTTCGCGGCGTCGGCGTCTGGCCAGTCGACAGATTCTGGCTCACAGAAGGTGGACCGGATTGAAGTAACGGGCTCGTCGATCAAGCGGATCGAAGGCGAAACGGCGTTGCCGGTACTGGTGCTGACGAAAGACGACATCCAGCGCACCGGTGCATCGACCGCAGAACAACTGCTGAAAATGGTTTCCGCGACGTCCAGCAGCGGCAGCACCAACATTGCGAATACCGCCGCCGGCGGCGGCCAGGGTGGGGCAGGATCGTTTTCCGCGATTTCGCTGCGCGGATTGGGTTCAGCGCGAACACTGGTGCTGGTCAACGGGCGGCGCGCCGCACCGGTCGGGGGCTCAACAGCGATCGACATCAGCACCATTCCGGTCAGCGCGATCGAACGTATCGAAGTGCTGAAGGACGGCGCATCGGCGATTTATGGCAGCGACGCGGTAGCGGGTGTGGTTAACTTCATTTTGCGCAAGGACTTTACCGGTGCGGAAGTTTCCGCAACTTTCGGCTCTCCCACCCGGGATGGCGGCGGCAACGAAAGTAAAGTATCTGTTTTTGCAGGTTTTGGCGACTTGGGCAAAGACCGATACAACATCAGTGCCGGCGCGAGTTACCAGACAGTTAAACCCATTTTTGGTGCAGACCGATCGTTTGCCCGGAACATCAATGTCGGCGAACAACTCGATCGCACCAGCTCTACCGCATTCCCCGCCAACGTGCGGTTGAATAACGGCAGCCTGGCCTCACCTAACTTTCCCAATTGCGGACCGTTTTCACTGGTTTCGCCGCTGTTGCCGGGACTTTGCCGGTACGACAATGCGCCGTTTGTATCCCTGCAGCCCGATTCCAAGCAGGCCAACGCGATCCTGAATGCAAGGCTCAACATTTCCGCCGCCGCGGAGGGATATTTTGAAGGCAGCTATACGCGTAACAAGACGCTTAACACCATCCAGCATGTGCTGATCAACGGCGCGGCACAACCGGCGGGTCATCCTTACATTGCTTCATTGACCGATCTGCTCAACACCCGCTACGCCGCGTTCCCTCAGCTGAGAAACCTGATTGGGTCGGCCTTTGCGTTACTGCCGCCATCAAGCCCTTACTACCCGACGGCGTTTGCAAGCGCGAACGGGCTCACCGGCCAGCCACTGGTGCTGTTGTTCAGGTCGATCCCGACTGGTGTGCGGCTGACCGAGGACATCACCGACAACTCTCGCGTGGTGGCGGGCGTTAGAGGATCGGCACTGGGCTGGGACTATGACACCGGCCTGCTGTACAGCGAAAATAAACTGACCTCGAATTTGACCCAGGGGTGGGCACTGACCGATAAATACCTCAATCTGATCAATACCGGCGTGATCAATCCTTTCGGTCCCACCACCGATCCTGCCGCGCTTGCCGCTGCCGCTGCCAGTAACTACAACGGCAATCTGTCGGTCAACAAGACATCGATATCCAGCATCGATGCAAAGGCTTCGCGCGAACTGTTGCAACTGCCTGCCGGCATGCTAAGCGTTGCGCTCGGCAGCGAATTGCGCAAAGAAAAAATGGATCTCAACCCCTCGAGCGCTAACCGGAATTTTGAAATTGCAGGTTTTGGCGCGGCGGGGGTCCCGGTTTCTGCCACGCGCAATGTGGAGTCAGCGTTTGCAGAGTTGAACGTGCCGATTCTCAAAAGTCTCGAGGCAAATGTGGCGGTTCGGTATGACAACTATCAGCGGGTTGGCAGCACGGTGAATCCAAAGGGGTCGATTCGCTGGCAACCGGTCGAATCACTGTTGATCCGGGCGTCTATTGGCAGCGGCTTCCGCGCGCCAACCCTGCTCGATCTTTACCAGCCTGAAGCGCGCGGTATCACCACCAATGGGCAGCGCGATCGCGTTCGCTGCCCAGCAGTGGTGGCAACCATTCAGGACTGCAGCAACCAGTTTGTGACGGTAGGCGGCGGCAATCCGCTGCTGAAACCGGAAAAATCGAGGGCGACGACGCTGGGGTTTCTGTTCGAACCTACCAAGGACTACTCGCTGGCGCTGGATGGTTTTGTCATCTCGCTGAAGGACGTGATCCGCACCGGCCTTTCCACTGCTACCATTCTTGCCGACCCAGTCACCTACGCCAGCTACATCCGCCGCGGTCCGCCGGACGGCAATGCCAGCGGGGCCGGCCCAATCATCGGTATCGAGCAGTCATTGACCAATCTGGGCAAGGTTAATGTGGCGGGTATCGACGTCGATCTGAAAGGAAGATTGCTCAATACCGCTGACAACAAACTCACGGCGCGGCTGAACGGTACTTACATGTCGAGGTTTGACTCACAAAACGTCGACGGCACTTTCACGACGGCAATTAACCGCCCCAGCGCTTTGAACATTGGCGTCATCGTCCGCTGGCGCCACGTTGCAAGTGTTACCTACGAATCAGGACCGTGGGTCGCCACGTTAGCGGAGAACTTCCAGGTTGGCTACAGCGATCTGCGCACCAGCCTGCAGGCGGCCAGCGTGACACCGCGTCAGGTGTCTTCGTATGACACCTATGATGCTCAGCTATCTTATCTGGGCTTCAAGTCCTTGCGGCTTACGCTGGGAGTCAAAAACCTGCTCGACAGGGATCCACCGTACGCAAACTATGGCGGCGGGTTTGTCGGCAGTTATGACTTGAGCTATACCGACGTTCGTGGCCGATTTGTCTACGGCACGGCGGCTTATATGTTCCGGTAACACGCAACAGGCGCTGCAAAGAAAGGCCCCGCGCGATCCAATCGCGCGGGGCTTTTTTTGCGGCGCACCAGCCAGCCCGTCAGGCCCTCAACCCGCCTGTTACTGCCGGCCTGGGTTTAACCTAATTAGTTGCCGCACCTACTCGCGCGCGAGCAGCAGCCACCTGAACGAAAACAACTGCCGCGAAAAGAGTACCAGCAAGGTCGCAATCATGCCAATGTGCACCGGCCACAAACCTATCCACGGCGAGATCTGGCCCTGCTCGGTCCACTTCTGGAATACGCTCAGCAAGTTGTAATACAGAAAAAAAATCAGCACCGCCAGGAACAGGTTGCCGGACGTGCCTGAACGAGGATTGACGAATGACAATGGCACCGCCATCAAGGCCAGCACCATGGCCGCAATCGGCAATGCCAGCCGCCAATGCAACTCTGCCAGGCGTTCATCGTTGGGCTCGTTGATCAAGGTCCAGGTGGGCGTTTGCTTAGAATTCGGCACATCGGCTTTGACTTCCGTGGCTTCGATGCGAATTTTCTGCGTATCAAATTCAATAATGCGGAAATCCAGGCGTCCTGGCGTACCTTCGTAGTCACGGCCGTTCTTCAACACCACAAATTTGTCACCGTTTGCCTCGATTTGCTGGAAGGCAGATTGAGCGACGACGATGCCCGGACGTCCCTGTGCGTTGTATTGCACGACGAAAATATTGTTCAGTACGCCAGTCTCGCTGGAGGTGTTGTCGACAAAAAAAACACGATTAGTACCTCTTGATTCGATGAAACTGCCGGGCGAGAGGCGGGCGACATCGTCCTTGCTGCGCAATATTCGCTTGTATTCGGCACTTTGCGACAACGCCCACGGCGTCAGGAACAGGCTCAGCAAGGCGGTAAGCAGGGCGATCGGCAGGCCGAATTTAAGCACCGGTTTGATCCACGCCGCAATCGACAAACCCGACGAAAACCACACCGGCATTTCGCTGTCGCGATAGCTGCGCGATAGCGCGAGCAGTACACCGATGAACAAGGACAACGCCAGCAGCACCGGCAGGTAACCCAGCATCGCGAAGCCCATTAACGCCATCACCGCTTCCGGTTCGACCACGCCACTCGACGCCTGCCGCAAAAACACCACCAATTGCTGCACCACCATGATTGCCACCAGCACCGTTATGACCCCCAGGCCGATGCGGGTGAATTCCCTGATGATACTGCGCTGGAAGATGGTCACGATGGGCGGGAAAAGGAAATATGCGGGCAAACCAACACGGAACAACGGCGGCGGCGCTTTGACGCCCGCTACCGAAAACGGCGATAATTGCATAATCCCAATTTGTCGCTGGCGACCGACTCACCGGCGTGCCGACAGACCAATGAATTCGAATTACAACGCACTAGGAGAAACTTCGTGGAATTTAGCATAAAAGGCGGTGACCTCTCAAAACTCAAAACCGACTGCGTCATCGTCGGCGTTTTTGATTCAAAAAAACTCTCCTCCGCGGCAGAGGCACTGGACAAGGCAGCCAAAGGCGCCATTGCGGCAGCAGCGGCATCTGGCGATATTTCCGGCAAATGCGGTAGCACGCTATTGTTGCAGTCGGTGCCGAACGTCGCCGCCAAGCGCGTTTTGCTGGTGGGGCTTGGCATGGAAAAGGATTACGGCAACAAAATTTTTGCCACTGCCCTGGCGGCAGCGTTCAAAACGCTGAAAAAATCAGCCGCCACCGATGTCACCATCCCGCTCGACACCAAGCATGCATCAGCAGACATTGCCTGGAAGGTGGAGCAAGGTGCCATCCTCGCCATTGAAGGCGCATATCGCTTCAACCAGATGAAGAGCAAAGCAGATAACAAGCACATCGGCAAGGCGGTTACGTTCCACTTTGACGGAAAGTACAACGAGAAATCGTTGAATGCCGCGCTGAAACGCGGTGAAGCTATTGGCGAAGGCATGAACCTCACCAAAGATTTGGGCAATTTGCCGCCTAATATCGCGACCCCCGCCTATCTGGCCAGCACCGCCAAGGCGTTGGCCAAAGCCTACAAATTCAAGTGCACCGTCCTTGAGAAAAAAGACATGGAAAAGCTCGGCATGAACACCCTGCTCGCCGTGTCGAAAGCCTCTTATTTGCCACCCAAATTTATCGTGCTGGAACACAATGGCGGCAAAAAAGGCGGCGCCCCGGTAGTGCTGGTTGGCAAGGGCGTCACCTTCGATACCGGCGGCATTTCGCTGAAGCCGTCGGCAGAGATGGATGAGATGAAGTACGACATGTGCGGCGCCGGCTCGATGCTTGGCGCGATGAAAACGGTTGGCATGATGAAGCTGCCGTTGAATGTTGTAATGCTGGTGCCAACAGTAGAAAATATGCCCGGTGGCAACGCCACGCGGCCCGGTGATGTGGTGAAATCGATGGCCGGACACACGGTTGAAATTCTCAATACCGATGCCGAAGGCAGGTTGATCCTGTGCGATGCCCTCACCTATGCGGAGCGTTTCAAACCAGCCGTGGTGGTCGATGCGGCAACCCTCACCGGCGCGATGGTGATTGCCTTGGGCCACTTCACGACCGGGATTTTCGCCAACGACGACAAACTCGCGGCTGAACTCGTCAGCGCGGGCACCCATGCCAATGACGCGGCCTGGCATCTGCCGATGGGCCAGGAATACGATGATCTGTTGAAAAGCAACTTCGCCGATATTCCCAACATCAGCGGCGGACGTGCCGGTGGTTCAATTACCGCCGCGTGCTTTCTCGGGCGCTTTACCAAGTCGTACAAGTGGGCGCACCTGGATATAGCCGGCACGGCATGGAAATCCGGAGCGGAAAAGGGCGCAACGGGACGGCCGGTGCCATTGCTGGCGCATTTCTTGTTTAGACGGGCGGGGATTTAGCTGCCCGGCGCGGAACTTCCGTCCAAACCAGTTCCGCGATTGGGGCGGGAGCCGCCGGGTAAAAATTTTCAATGACCGAAATAAAGTTTTTTTTCAACGTCGATAATAAATTACATTTCGCCTGCAAGGTGGCAAAACGTGCGTACGACAATGGGCGCAAATTGATCGTGTACACACCGTCACCAAAGCTCGCAGACGATTTTGACCGCTTGCTCTGGACGTATTCCCCGCTATCGTTCGTGCCGCACGTCAAGGCAGCGCACCCGTCGGCCGCCGAGACGCCGATTGTGATCGCGACTGACGATGCGGGCCTGACACACCACGAGGCTTTACTCAATCTCGGCGACGATCCGCCGCCGTTCTTCAGCCGCTTTGACGTATTGCGTGAAGTCGTCAGCATCGACGTCGATGACCGCGCCAGTGCCCGCGAGCGGATGAAGTTTTACAAATCGCGCGGGTTCAACATAGAGGTACAGGACATGCGGACGCATGGATAAAGACCTCGAGCTCGCCGGACAGGTGGATGCATTGCTGGGCAGGCACGGGCGTACCGTCGATCCCGCCGATGACCGCAATGTCCCGGTGTTGACGGAATTGGTGGAAGCCCCCCACTGGACGCCTGACGTGCAGTTGCCGACGCCGGCTACCGTTGCCGCGCCTGCGCTGCTGAAGGCATTGTCTGAACAGGAAATTGACACTCTATCCAACGATATTTTTACCCGCGTACTCGAACGCATCGATCACGGCCTTGCGGTCAAGCTCGAAGAGCGCATCAATGCCCAGTTGTCCACGCAAATAAACAGCGCCATTACGCATGTCATTTCCGATATGCGCCAGGATATCGCCAACGAAATCGGCGACGCCGTTAATGCCGCGCTGGCTGACCGGCTCAGGCAAAAATAATTTGCGTCGCCAGTGTCGCGCCATATTGCTGCTGCGGCATATCCTCCGCTCGTTCCCGCCCAACCCCACTTCCAAGGAATTGTTGGCCCCATGAATCAGGATTTATCATCAGTCGCCACAAACGGTGTTGCCAATCCGCTGGACAACGCCTTGCCAAAAGCATTTGACCCGGTTGCCATCGAGTCTTACTGGTATCCGAAGTGGGAGCAGGCTGGTTATTTCAACACCAAGCTGGATGCAGCGAAGACCGCCTATTGTGTTCAGCTCCCGCCACCCAATGTCACCGGCACCTTGCACATGGGCCACGCCTTCCAGCAGACGCTGATGGACACGCTGGTGCGTTATCACCGCATGCGCGGATTTAATACCAACTGGGTGGTCGGCACCGACCACGCCGGCATTGCCACCCAGATTGTGGTTGAACGCCAATTGCAGGCCGAAGGCAAATCGCGGCACGACCTGGGACGTGAAAAATTTATCGAGCGCGTCTGGGATTGGAAGCACGAGTCCGGCTCGACCATCACGCGGCAGATGCGCAGGCTCGGCGATTCGGCCAACTGGGAATTTGCCGACACTGAGGGGGACAAGGGCGGCTACTTCACGATGGACGCGAAGATGTCCAACGCGGTGGTGGAAGCATTTGTGCGGCTCTATGAGCAGGGTTTGATTTACCGCGGCAAGCGGCTGGTGAATTGGGATCCGGTGCTGGGCACTGCGGTATCGGATCTGGAGGTGGTGAGTCAGGAAGAGGATGGCAAGATTTGGGAGATTCACTACCCGTTTGAAATTGGCGAAGGTGGATTGGTGGTGGCGACCACCCGGCCCGAAACTTTGCTCGGTGACGTCGCCATCGCAGTGCATCCACAAGATGCGCGTTATCGCCACCTGGTCGGCAAGCGCGTCAAGTTGCCGCTGACGTCGCGCACTATTCCAATCATCGCCGACGAATACGTCGACCAGGCGTTCGGCACCGGTTGCGTAAAGATCACACCGGCACATGATCTGAACGACTACGCTATTGGCCAGCGTCACAACCTGCCGCAAATCTGCGTGCTGACGCTGGATGCAAAAATCAATGACGCAGCCCCCGAAGCCTATCGCGGCCTCGACCGCTTCGATGCACGCAAGCAAATTCTCAAAGATCTTGAGGCGCAGGGTCTGCTGGTCTCAGAAAAAAAACACAAACTCAACGTGCCGCGCTCTGACCGCACGGGTGTCATCGTTGAACCCATGCTGACCGATCAGTGGTTCGTGAAAATGGATGGCCTTGCGGCTCGTGGCCTCAACGCAGTGGAGTCGGGCGAAGTCAAATTTTTTCCGGATCATTGGAGTGCCACCTACAACCATTGGCTCAAAAATATCCACGACTGGTGCATTTCACGGCAGCTGTGGTGGGGCCACCAGATTCCGGCGTGGTACGACGAGGAAGGAAAAATCTACGTAGCGCGCAACGAACAGGACGCGAAGGTCATGGCTGGCGGCAAAGTGCTGGCACGTGACGCGGACGTGCTCGACACCTGGTTTTCGTCTGCGTTAATTCCATTTACCACCCTCGGCTGGCCCGATGAAACCCCCGACATTAAAGCGTTTTTGCCATCCGCCGTACTGGTGACGGGCAACGACATCATTTTCTTCTGGGTCGCACGCATGATCATGATGACCCTGCATTTCACCGACCGGGTGCCGTTCAAGCATGTCTATATCAATGCAATGGTGCGCGATGCCGAGGGACAAAAGATGTCCAAGTCCAAAGGCAACACGCTCGATCCGCTGGATCTGATTGATGGCATCAGTTTTGAAGCACTTCTCGAAAAATCGACCAAGGGCTTGATGCTGGCGGCGCATCAGGAAAAAGCCGCGAAGTATGTCCGAAAAAATTTCGCCAAAGGCATTCCCGGCTACGGTACCGACGCGCTGCGCTTCACGTTCACTTCACTTGCACCGCTTTCACTCACGCTCAATTTCGATTTAAGTCGCTGCGAAGGCTATCGAAATTTTTGCAACAAACTGTGGAACGCCACCCGCTACGTTTTGATGAATGTCGAGGGGAAATCCGAATTTGAATGCGGCTTCGACGAAACGACGCTGGACTTTTCGCCTGCCGACCGCTGGATCGCCAGCCTGTTGCAACGCACCGAGGCAGAAGTGGCAGAGGCATTTGACGAATACCGCTTCGACAATGCGTCCAGTGCGATTTACAATTTGGTGTGGGACCAATACTGTGACTGGTATGTGGAACTCGCCAAGGTGCAGTTGCAAACCGGCACAGACGCAGAGCAGCGGGCCACCCGCCGCACCCTGCTGCGGGTGCTCGAAACGATACTGCGACTTGCACACCCGATCATTCCCTTTATTACCGAAGAGTTGTGGCAGAAAGTAGCGCCGCTGGCAGGCAAGTCGGGTGCGACGATCATGCTGGCGCCGTACCCAATTTCACAGCCCGAGAAAATCGATTTGGACGCGGAATTATTTATTGCCACGCTCAAAGAATCGATCGATGCGGTGCGTAATCTGCGCGGCGAGATGAATGTTTCCCCCGCACTTCGGGTGCCGCTGTTTATAACCGGCGACGTCGCCGTCATTACGCCGCAATTACCCTACCTGATGGCATTGGCAAAAATTTCCGATGCACACATTGTCGTGCAACTGCCCGATGCCAATGCGCCGGTGGCGTTGACCGCAACGGCCCAATGGATGCTCGATATCAAGATTGATGTGAGCGCGGAATCGGCCCGACTTGCAAAGGAAATTGCACGGCTGGAAAACGAAATTATCAAAGGCAACATCAAACTCGGAAATGCCAGTTTTGTGGAACGCGCGCCAGCCACTGTTGTAATGCAGGAAAAAAAACGCCTGGCGGAATATGAAGCGACTGTCGGACAACTGAACATTCAGTTACATAAATTAAAACACTAGCACTGGTGCGGCTCACAGGACATAAATGTTCCGAAAACGCCATGGATAGGCGTTCTACGCGCTACGATGCTCAATATGACGCTGTAAATCAATGTGCCGGTAACGTTAAGCCATGTCGCTCCCGCAGAGGTGCAAATAGTGTGGCGTGGCGTGCCCCGCAATGTCACGGGATCCCTGCCTTCGCAGGGACCCCGCGATCAATTTTTTTTGCACAATGAATACGTTTAACTAGCGAATGCACCTTCCCCACGCCCTCCGCTCGCTGCGCCATCAGAATTTTCGCCGCTACTTTATCGGCCAAACCATCTCGCAGCTGGGCTCCTGGATGCAATCAACGGCCGTGATGTGGCTGGCTTATCGATTGACTGAGTCCACCGCCGCAACCGGGATGATTGGATTTTTGGCGATGGTGCCTTACATTTTCATCACGCCGCTGGCCGGTGCGTTGTCCGATCGCGTCAGCCGCCGGAAATTGTTGATGACCGTGTTGAGCTTGTCGATAGTCATCTCGGCGATATTGTGGGCGCTGACCTTCACGCAGCACATCACCATCGTCCTGCTGGGGGTGCTGGCCTTCACACAAGGCATCCTCAACGGCGTGGAAGTGCCCATCCGCCATGCGTTTTTCGTGCAGCTGATCGAAGACCGGGCAGACCTGCCAAATGCGATCGCACTGAATTCAATCAATATCAATTCAACCCGGCTGGTCGGCCCGGCGTTGGGTGGACTGCTGATCGCGGCGATGGGTGAAGCGGCCTGCTTCGGCTTAAATTCCATTTCTTATCTGGCCGTGCTGATCCAGTTGCGGCGAATCACGCCCAATGAACGCGTGCGCAAGGAAAATACCGCTGGATTATTCGCCGACCTCATCGAAGGCTGGCGGTTTAGCCTGACCCACCCGGTGATACGTCCGCTGGTGCTCACCATCGGCGCCATCTCGTTTGCAGTCAGTCCCTACACCGTGCTGATGCCGGAAATTGCCGTGCAGACTTTCGGCAAAGGTGCGGAGCTTAACGGCCTCTTTATCAGCAGCATTGGGCTCGGTGCGCTGTCGGGCGCAATCCTGTTGGCGCGGCGGCCCAATGTACGCGGCCTGACCCGCTGGTTGTGGATGACCGGCAGTCTCGCCGCCATCGGCATCATCGGTTTTTCTGTTTCGCGCAACGAGTGGCTGTCGTTCCTTTGCATGGCGGTCACGGGTATGGGACTGATGGGCAGTTCGGCGACAGTCAATACCATAATGCAGTCGATTGTCGATGAGCACATGCGCGGACGCGTGGTGAGTATCTATTCAACCTTTTTCATCGGCGCCGCGCCACTCGGCCACCTGGCAGCTGGACGGCTCGCCGAACAGATCGGCGCACCGCGCACCTTTACTGTCTGCGGGATATTGTGCGCGGCAGCGGTTGGCATCTATGCGCTTTACCTGCCAAGGCTCCGGGCGCACCTGCGGCCGATCTATTTAAAGCGCGGTATCATTCCCGCCACACCGGGAGCGACTGACTGATGAGCCTAGCCAACACCCTCAAGAGCGACACCATTCTTTTTACGCAGCGCGGCAGCATCGGCACCCTCACCTTCAATCGACCCGCTGTTTATAACGCGATGAATGTCGAATTGATTCTGGCCCTGCGCGATGCAACGGCAGAAATTGCTTCGTCCAAAACGCTTCGTGCCCTCATTCTCAAGGGTGCCGGCAAGGCATTTCTGGCCGGCGGCGACGTGGGGCTGTTTTACCAGCAGCGTGACACCATGGACAGCGTGAAGCCGATGGGCGATGCGCTGCACGCGGGCATCAAGAATATTCGCAATATGCCTTTTCCGGTGATCGCGCAGATTCATGGCGCCTGTGCCGGTGCAGGTTTGAGCGTAGCGATGGCGGCCGATTTTGCGCTTGCCGCGGACAGCGCGCAATTCAACACGGCATATACCAAAATCGGTCTGTCGCCGGATGGCGGCAGCACCTTTTTTCTGCCGCGCTACGTCGGCATGAAACGCGCTCTTGAACTCATCATGCTCTCGGATATGTTTGATGCGAAGACGGCGGCCAGTTTGGGCATCATCAACCGCGCCGTGCCGGCTGAGGACCTGGACCGTGAAGTTGATACCCTGGCGGAACGCCTCTCAAACGGCGCGACGCAAGCTTTCGCCCGTGCAAAAAAACTCATCAATCAGTCGTTCGTTACGCCGATAGAACAACAGCTCGATGACGAAATTGCCTGTTTCGAAGCGTGCGCTAAGACTGCCGATTTCAGAGAAGGTGTGACCGCATTCATTGAAAAGCGCAAACCGCGATTCGAAGGCAGCTAGCTCAACATCGCGCAGCTTCGACTTTCACTGACACTAGCGTTTTGAAATTAGAAATGTAAACGACGCCGCCGTTTCTTCAGAAGACAGCAACGGGTTTCCGGTCTGTTTGCAGAAGGCCGCAAAATCCTTCACCGCGCCAGGATCAGTCGCCACCACCCGCAACACCTCACCGGACTGCATATCGGTCAGCGCTTTTTTTGCGCGCAGAATGGGCAGCGGGCAATTGAGTCCCTTCACGTCGAGCTCTTTATTGATCATTACGTTGTTCATTTTTTGATCCAGTAATCACTAATTCGTTGGCTGCAACACAATTTGAACAATATTTTAACATCCGGGCAGTTGGGCGATTGGTGATCAAGTTCAAGGGCGCAATGCAATGGCGGGTGCCGACGCTTCGCACCAGTACTGCGCCGGTTAGTCTGTTACTATTTGTATTCGGGAACGCAGGCTCCCGTTGCGCGATGAGCATCAACCCCATCGAGCCAAGACGGTGTCCCGTCCAAGTCTGACAACCTTCAGTTAAAGGAAACTCATGGACACCGCCATCCCCAGCCCTATTTCAATTTCTTCGTTGCGTGCGTCAGCCGGCAGTGCCGCTTCACCCCTGCTGATCGACGTCCGCCGCAGGGAAACCTTCGATGCCGATACCGTCATGATTGCCGGCGCAACGTGGCGCGATCCACTGGCAACAGACGACTGGATAAAATTTATGCCGCGCCACCGAGACATCGTTGTTTACTGCGTGCATGGTTATGAAATTAGCAGGAATGCGAGCGCCACGTTGCGGACAGCGGGAATGAAAGCGCACTACCTCGACGGTGGCATCGAGGCGTGGAAGCAAAGCGGTGCGCCAACGATCAAGAAGCAGCTGGGACTTTCAGTTCCCTCGCCATTCAACATCCCGTCAAAATGGATCACACGTGAGCGGCCCAAGATCGATCGCATCGCCTGTCCCTGGTTGATTCGCCGTTTTATCGATCCGCTGGCGGAATTTTTATACGTGCCGTCGTCCGACGTCATCAGCGCCGCCAAATCGCATGCGGCCACCGCCTACGATGTTCCGAATGTGCAGTTTTCACATCGCGGCGAAGCGTGTAGTTTTGATGCGTTCATCGCAGATTTCGACATCCATGATGCCGCGCTGAACGACCTCGCCGCCATTGTTCGTGGTGCCGATACCGGCAAGCCAGAGCTGACGCCGCAATCGTCGGGACTGCTCGCGATTTCGCTCGGCTTGTCCGCGCTGTACCCGAACGATCACGAGATGCTCGAGCGCGGCATGGTGGTCTACGACGCCCTCTACGCTTGGCTGAAACGGGCCCGGACAGAAATACACAACGCCGATCAGTTTGCAAAACAATGAGCGCGCCCGCGTCGGTAACCTTTCGCGAGGCACTTGGCTTTTGGCTGAAGTTAGGCTTCATCAGCTTTGGCGGGCCCGCCGGACAAATTGCGATCATGCACCGCGAGTTGGTCGAGCAAAAGCGCTGGATTTCGGAACGTCGGTTTTTGCACGCGCTCAATTACTGCATGGTGCTGCCGGGCCCGGAGGCGCAGCAACTGGCGACTTACATTGGCTGGCTGATGCATGGCACCTGGGGCGGCATTGTCGCAGGTGGTTTGTTTGTGCTGCCGTCGCTCGGGATATTGATCGCGCTGTCGTGGATTTATATTGCCTTCGGCAACGTGCCCTTGATTGCCGGCGTTCTTTACGGCATCAAACCAGCGGTGACCGCAATCGTGCTCGCCGCCGCGTGGCGCATTGGAGGCAAAACGCTCAAGAATGTTTGGCTGTGGGCGATTTCGGCGGCAGCGTTTGTGGCGATATTTTTCGGCGGTATTGCGTTTCCGGCCATTATATTTAGCGCTGCAATGCTGGGAGCCATTGGTGGCCGCATCGCGCCTGAAAAATTTGTACCCGGCGGCGGCCACAGTGCGGCAGCATCGAACGCGGATGATGCTTTCATCGGCGACAACGTACCAACGCCGCCGCACGCAATATTTCGCCTGTCGCGGCTGCTGCTTTATGTGGCCATCGGCTTGGGCATGTGGACGGTCGCGATGGCGCTACTGGCGGCGCACAGCGGTATCGATGGCACGCTGGTGCAGATGGCCTGGTTTTTCACCAAAGCCGCGCTGCTTACCTTTGGTGGTGCCTACGCGGTGCTGCCGTATGTGTACCAGGGCGCGGTGGAAAATTTTCAGTGGCTCACCGCCACCCAGATGATCGATGGTCTGGCGCTGGGTGAGACCACGCCGGGGCCGCTGATTATGGTGGTGGCGTTCGTCGGTTTTGTTGGCGGCTGGACTAAAGCGGTGCTGGGACCGGCGTGGTTATTTCTCGGCGCTGCACTGGCGGCAAGCGTGGTGACTTTTTTCACCTTCCTGCCTTCTTTCCTGTTCATTCTCATCGGTGGCCCGCTGATTGAAGCCACACACGGCAAGATGAAATTCACCGCGCCATTGACCGCGATTACGGCGGCGGTGGTTGGCGTGATTGTCAGTCTGGCGGTATTTTTTGCGTGGCACGTATGGTGGCCCAACGCCACAGCAAATACGCCCTTCGACGGCAGGTTTGAATGGTTTTCAATGCTGCTGACCATTGCCGCCGCGATTGCGCTAATGCGTTACAAGGTCAATGTGATGATCGTCATTGCGGTGTGCGCGGCGATCGGGGTGGCGAAGACATTGTTGTTACCATAGCCTTTCCTCAATAAAATTCTTCGGAAAGCTGCGCCAGCTCTGGCGCTATACCGCTGGTGCAGGCGAACAAAAACTAATGGCCGGCCGCGACAAAATCGCCCGATTTTCCTCCGCGTTTTTCCAACAGCCTGATGTTTGAAATCACCATACCGCGATCTGCCGCTTTGACCATGTCGTAAATAGTCAGCAGACCCGCATTGACTGCCATCAGTGCCTCCATTTCCACCCCGGTGCGGCCGAAGGTTTCTACCGTCGCGCGACATTCGATACTTGAGTTGGTGGCATCAGTTTCAAATTCAACGGCGACTTTGTTGATGATTAAAGGATGTGCTAGTGGAATCAGATCCGGGGTGCGTTTGGCCCCCTGAATGGCGGCGATGCGCGCGATACCAAGCACGTCGCCTTTTTTGGCACCGCCGGATCGAATCAACTCAAATGTCGCTGGCAGCATCGTGATGCAACCGGCGGCAATGGCGACGCGATGCGTTTCAGATTTGCCACCCACGTCCACCATGTGGGCCTGGCCGTTTTCATCGAAATGGTTGAATTTGCTCATCTTGAGATTATGCCGACTTCCATTGGTACAATTCTTCAACGCTTCAAGGGGAACTGATCCACATCCATGGGGCCTAAAAGCAGTTACGCAAATGCCCGCCTGGATTAAAGAGATTTCAACCAATGCCTCCGCTGTCGATTTCGAAACAACTTGCTGTCGCCATCACACTGAGCACCTACCTCGCCCTGCCTGGCGCCGCGCTTGGAGAAGGCTTGCCGGAATTAGGCGACGCGTCCGATGCAGTGCTGTCTGCACCGCAGGAGCGCGCCATCGGCAAACGTATTATGCTGGAAGTTCGTGGTGATCATGCTTTCATAGAGGACGCGGAAATACAGGATTACATCAACGCTGTCGGCTCGCGTTTGGTGGGCGCTACGCGTAGCGCGACCAACGATAATCGACGCGATTTTGAATTTTTCGTGCTTAACGACGACTCGATCAACGCTTTCGCGCTACTTGGCGGCTTTATCGGAATCCATTCCGGCCTGCTACTGTCGACCAATAGCGAATCCGAGCTTGCCGGGGTCCTGGGCCATGAGCTTTCCCACATTTTGCAGCGTCATCAGTCACGCGGCGCAGATGCGCAACGCAAGGGGCTGCCACTGCAACTGCTGGGCTTGGCCGCAGCGATCCTGGCTGCCCGTTCCGGCTCTGCTTCGTCCGGCCAGGCGACTGAGGCGGCATTGGCAACTTCAGCAGCACTCAGTTACCAGAACCAGCTCGACTACAGCCGGGAGTTCGAGTCCGAGGCGGACCGGCTTGGCATTCAGGCGATGGCGGGTGCTGGCTTTGACCCGCGCGCCATGGTGAGTTTTTTTGAGCGTCTGCTGCTGGCCAATCGCCACAACGACGGTAAAACACCCGGCTACCTGCGCTCTCATCCGCTCACCACCGAGCGCATCGCCGACATGCAAAATCGCGTTGACCAGATGGGTGAAGAGAGCAAGCGCAACGTCCCGGACAGCCTGGACTATCGCTTCGCCCAGGCAAAACTGCGGGTGATGAGCATGGGGGGCGGTGACGCCATCAGTTTTTTCCGCAATTCAATCGCCCAACGCACGATTTTGCGCAATCGAGCCGATGTTTACGGACTGGCCCTGGCGCTCAACCGCACCCGCGATTTTGCCAACGCCGAAAAGGAACTCAACAGCATTCGCGGCGGCAACAACGCGCCGCATGCCTGGATCGAAAATCTCGCTGCCGAGATTAAAGCCGGTCAAGGTCAATGGGCCGATTCGCTGCGTCTTTATCGCGCCGCCATGCAAGCATTCCCGCAACAGCGGGTATTGTTTTATGGCAATGTCGAGGCGTTGTACGAATCCGGGCAGACCGATACGGCGCTGTCACAGGTTAATGAAAGGCTGAAAAATATTCAGGACGACGCCAAGCTGTTCGAACTGGCGGCAAAAGGATACGAAAAAAAGAACAAGAAACTGGCGCAGCATCGTGCCATTGGCGAAGCTTATTTTCGACGCGGCAATTTAATCGGCGCGGTCGAGCAATTGCAGATTGCGGTCAAAGCGAAGGACGGCGATTTTTATGAAACGTCGAGCGCCGAAGCGCGCCTGCGTGAAATGCGATTGGCGTTTCGCAATCGGCCTCTGATGCCCGGCGAGAAAAGTGAAAAGCGTGGTCGTGAGGATGATCGTGACGATCCGCCTGAACCTTCCCGCTCCTCACAACGCCTGACGCCACCCACCTTATCGCCATCGTCCATTCGAGGCTTGCCAGGGCCAGGGGCGGCCCCACCGTGGCGGGCACCACGGCTATGGTAGAGGGGCGCCGTGTATCCCAAGGCAGTGTCGTTGGCGCGAAAAGCATCATTGTTGACGGGATCACTGCCGATGCCTGCGCTTTGCCCGGTCAGGCGCAGGACAATCCACTGGATGGCCGTTCGCTGTTCTTCGCAAAACATAAAAGCAACTGCGGCGCTTGTCACAAAACGCCGACCGACGCCACCCAAAAAAGCGGCTCCAGCCTGGCATCCCCGCTGCAATCGATCAAGCAAAAATATCCCCGGCCCGCGGACCGCGCGCGTCTGCACAACGCCAGCTGGGATTTATACAATGTTGCGCCGAATACCATCATGCCGCGCTACGGCAAACACCGCATCCTGACAGAAGGCGAGATCAATGCCGTCCTTACCTATCTTGAAACCTTATAGATCCCAAGCGACGGTTATTGCACTTTGCGCAGCACTCTGGGGGACACTGTCGCCAGCGGCAGCGCTTGCCCAAACCGGTACGACGCCTGAACAGCAACGACAGGCATTGATTCAGGCATTGCAAAAGCGATTGCCGGGTACCAATCCAGGCGACTGGGTGCTGGGTGCAGACAATCCGTCCGCAGCGGTGCGGGCAATTCCGTTAAACGCCGACAATGCAACCAACAGTGCGGATATCCTGGCCATCGGCAAAAAAACATGGGATCGAAAATTCAAAAACGGCAAATCGCTCGCCAGTTGTTTTCCAAACGCAGGAAAACGTGTGGCAGCGACTTATCCACAATTCGACGCGAGGAGCCGCGAAGTCGTCACGGCAGAAATGGCCCTCAATCGTTGCCTGGTACTCCATGGTGAAGCCGAGGTTGTGGCGACCGACAACGCGGTCATGGGACCGTTGATGGCCTATTTCAAAAGCCTCTCCGATGGGCAGCGTCTGAATGTGCGCGTTGGCGTAGTCCAAGCGCGCGAGAAATTTGATTCTGGTCGCGCACTGTTTCAACGGCGTATCGGACAACTGGATTACGCATGCGCTTCCTGCCACGTAATAAACGCAGGCGGACTATTCGGCGAGCAGGGATTATCGGCAGTGGTCGGTCAGGCGGTTACCTGGCCACGACTCCTGCCGGGTGGACAGGTACGCGGGCTGCAAATGCAGTTTCAGCGCTGCATGCAGCGCAGTGGCGCTGAGCCCTTCCCACTTGGGTCTGAGGAATTGAATAATCTGGAGTATTACCACGCGTTTGTTTCCAATGGCCTGACCACTCGTACGTTGGCGGTGCAGCGCCCGTGAACAGCCTCGCCTAGATCGAGGCGGTCGCGATAAACCTGGTTTTGATCACGCGCACACCGGTTCGCAGCGCAGGGTGTACAAGCTAAAATAGGTACCACCCACAAAAATAATAAAATGACGGTTGTTCCCATGCCACTCTCGAAATCTGACATCGCCTCGACATTTACTTTCTTGTTCCGCGCCAAAATCCTCCTGCCGCTGGTGCTGGCGCTGGGCATTATTGGCGGCAGCATTTATTTTCAAAAAAAAGCGGCCGAAAGCAAAGCCGAGCGCTACCTTACCGTCACCATCGACCGTGGCGCAGTGACCCAACGCATCACCGCCAACGGGACGTTAAATCCCGTCACCGTGGTGAGCGTTGGTACTCAGGTCTCCGGCACCGTCACCAGGCTTTATACCGATTTCAACAACGTGGTCAAAGCCAATCAGGTACTGCTGGAACTGGACCCTGCGCTCATCAAGGCAAACCTTGCGCAGTTTGACGCGAGTTTGCACGCCGCCGAAGCAACGGCGCGGCTTGCCGAAAGCACTCTCAAGCGCAATCGCGACCTGGTGGACAAGGGGTTTATCAGCCCGCAGACACTGGAGCAGAACACCAAAGAACTCGATGTCGCCAAAGCCACTGTGGCACAGGTGAAGTCCCAACTCGACCGCGAGAAAACCAATTTGAGCTACACCATTATTCGTTCGCCAATCGACGGCATCGTGATCGACCGAAAAATTGATGTCGGGCAAACCGTGGCGGCAAGTTTCAGCACGCCCACGCTATTTCAGATCGCCAAAAATCTTGAGGAAATGCAAATCGATACCAGCGTCGCGGAGGCCGATGTAGGCAGCGTGCGGCAGGGCATGCCGGTGCGGTTTACCGTTGACGCGTATCCGGAGCGCGATTTTCAAGGGAAAATTCGACTGGTGCGCCTGAACCCGACCATCCAGCAAAATGTGGTGACGTACAACGTCGTGGTGGATGTGAACAACGAAGGCAGCTTACTGAAACCCGGCATGACCGCGCAGGTAAGTTTCGTCGCAAACCAGCGCGACGACGTGGTGCGTATGCCGAACGCCGCGTTACGCTTCAAGCCGCCGAAGGACGAGAAGGACGACAAGAAAGTTGCGAAGAAAGATGTGCCCAAGAAAAAACCCGCAGACGCTGGCGACAGCACGCCAAACACCGACAGCAACGGTCGCGTCCGGCGTCCTCCTGCACGTGTCTACAAAATCAACGACAAAAACGAATTGGTGCCGATGGAAATTCGCACCGGTGTCGCGAGCAATCAATTCACTGAAATAATTTCGGGCGATGTCAAACCGGGCGACGAGCTGGTAATCCGCGATTTGCAAGACAAGACGGTCAAGAAATAAACGCGCGATGAACGCGATCATGCAAACGCAACAAAAACCGGAAATGTTGATTCACTTAAGCGATATTCGCAAAAGTTATTTCAGTGGCGACGTCGAGACGCCGGTGCTGCACGGCATCAGCGTGACGATTTACAAGGGTGAATTCGTCGCCATCATGGGGCAATCCGGCTCCGGCAAATCGACGCTCATGAATATCCTCGGCTGCCTCGACACGCCAACCAGCGGCAGCTATGTATTGAACGGCAAGGAAACCGCCAAACTCAGCGACAATGAGCTTGCAAACGTGCGCAATGAAACCATTGGCTTTGTGTTTCAAGGATTCAATTTATTAAAACGCATGCCACTGATCGATAATGTTTCGCTGCCGTTGCTCTATGCGGGCGTGCCGATGGCCGAGGCCCGCAAACGCGGCGCTGAAAAACTCGCGCAAACAGGGCTCGGCGCATTCACCAAGCGATTGCCGAATCAGATTTCCGGCGGCCAGCAACAACGCGTGGCGATTGCGCGCGCGCTGGTGTGTGACCCGGCGCTGATTCTCGCCGACGAGCCGACCGGTAACCTCCACTCCGCGCAAGGCAAAGAGATCATGGAGCTATTTCGTACTCTGAACGAAGCGGGGGCGACGATCGTCCAAGTGACGCATTCGGAGGTGAACGCGTCGTACGGAACACGCATCATTCAATTGCGCGATGGCTGGGTCGCAGAAGACTAGCGATTTACCTCAACCAAGAGCCGCCCGACGACGTCTAAAGGGGCGGCTATTCTTCCGTGGAGATCACTCGTGGCAATTGCACAGCGCTGGCCTGCCGACAGCATGGCTGATCGACCCGACTCACCCCCCGTCCGTCCAGAGCCCGCGCTCCCCCGGGTTCTGATCGCGGACGACCAAGCCGACGTTCTCGAGGCGCTGCGCCTGCTCCTCAAGGGAGAGGGCTACCGGATCGAGTTCGCCGGGTCACCGGCGGCGATTCTGGAGGCGATCGACGTTGATGAATTCGACGCCGTATTGATGGACCTCAACTACGCACGCGACACCACGTCCGGCCAGGAAGGGCTCGACCTCATCTCGCAGCTGCGCTCGCACGACTCGACCCTCCCCATCGTGGTGATGACCGCCTGGGGCAGCGTCGAGGTCGCGGTCGAGGCGATGCGACGCGGCGCGCGCGACTTCGTGCAGAAGCCGTGGGAGAATGCCCGCGTCCTCACCATCGTCCGCACCCAGGTGGAGCTCGCCCGCGCGCTGCGCCGTCAGCAGCGGCTCGAGGCGGAAAACCGATCGCTGAAGCCGGACGTGCGGCCGATGCTGATCGCCGAGGCGGTGTCGATGCGCCCGGTGCTCGAGTTGATCTCGCGCGTCGGACCGTCGGAGGCCAACGTGCTGGTGACCGGCG